>CAZXHW010000216.1:0-4915 GCA_964639915.1 uncultured Heliomicrobium sp. | reverse complement strand
AACCTGCAATGTGCGTGCATGGATTGGGAATGACCGAACACACGCAAGGCACCGACGGCGTCATGTGTTTGGTGAATCTGGCGCTGCTGACCGGAAATCTTGGCAAACCGGGCGCGGGCATCAACCCTTTGCGCGGACAAAACAACGTGCAAGGTTCCGCGCATATGGGCTGTGAACCCAGCAACCTGACCGGTTACGTGCCGATTGCCAGCAACCGCGAATTGTTTGAAGGCGTTTGGCGTGCAGTTCTGCCGACGACCAAAGGCCTGAACCTGATGGAAATGATGGATGCGGCAGATGCAGGAACGCTCAAGGCATTGTGGGGAATCGGCTATGACATTCTGCTGACCAATGCGAACGTCAGCGCAACGCGGCAAGCGCTGTCGAAGCTTGAACTGGTTATCGTGCAGGATCTATTCATGAATGAAACCGCCCGCGAATTCGGCACGGTGTTTTTGCCTGCGGCTTCGTCGTATGAAAAAGACGGCACGTTTATGAACGCTGAACGGCGCATCCAGCGCATTCGCAAAGCCATTGAACCGATTGGCGAGGCAAAATCCGATTGGGAAATCATTCGCCTGTTGGCAAGCGCGCTGGGCAAAGCCGAAAGTTTCAATTTTCATTCGCCCGAAGAAATATGGGATGAAGTGCGCGCCGTGTGGAAAGCCGGCCAAGGCATCAGCTATGCGCGCATCGAGCAGGCCGGATTGCAGTGGCCCTGCCCGACTGAAGACCATCCCGGCACACAGATGCTACACGCGGAAAGCTTTCCCATCGGCGAAAAAGCTTCGTTGCGCCGCGTGGCCTTCCATCCAACGCGGGAATCAGTCACGGAGGAATTTCCGCTGTTGCTGGTCACGGGCCGAACCCTGATGCATTTCAACGCGGGAACAATGACGATGCGGACAAAAAATGCCGCACTGCGTCCGGCAGATACCCTGGACGTTTCCTCCGCCGATGCACAGACGCTGGGACTGATTGCCGGTGATTGCGTGCGCATATTGAGCCGGTATGGGGAAGCCTTGCTACCCATCAACGTCAGCGACGAAGTCAAACCGGGCGAACTATTCGCGACGTTCCACACCGCGAAAGCCTATCTGAACCACGTCACCAGCCCATTCAGAGACAGTTATGTGGGCACGCCTGAATATAAAGTCACTGCCGTAAGAATCGAAAAATGCTCCACAAGCAAGTAACGATTTTCCCCTTCTTGATCTATCGCCAAGCTTGAAGGAAGATGCCCTTCCTTTTAACAACACCTCTCGAACTTATGAATCAAGAAACGAATAAACCATTGGTGTCCGTAATTATGGGCAGCAAGTCCGATTGCGAAACCATGCGTCACGCCGACGAAATGCTGACCAGTTTCGGCGTCGAACACGAATGCCGGATTGTTTCAGCACACAGAACTCCCGCGTTGATGGCGGAGTTCGCGGCGTCTGCCGAAGCGCGTGGCATTGAAGTCATCATTGCCGGTGCAGGCGGTTCAGCCCATTTGCCCGGAATGGTCGCGGCGCAAACATTGATCCCGGTGCTGGGTGTGCCCGTGGAAAGTCACGCGCTGAAAGGCATGGATTCGCTGCTTTCGATTGTGCAAATGCCTGGAGGAATTCCGGTTGGAACATTGGCGATTGGTAAAGCCGGAGCGACAAATGCTGCGCTACTGGCCATAGCAATTCTGTCAAACTCGCGGCCTGAGCTGCGCGAACGACTGCGACAGTTCCGCGAAGAGCAAACCAGCAAAGTATTAAGTGATGTTCTTCCTCTTTGAGTTCACGGTTCACAGTTCGCAGTACACAGCGGCTGCGAACTGTGAACCGTGAACTGCGAACTTTTTATGAGTATTCTTCCTGGCTCTGTAATTGGAGTTCTTGGCAGCGGCCAGCTTGGCCGAATGTTCACCATTGCCGCGCGGCGAATGGGCTATCGCGTCCACACCTTTTCGCCGGAAACAGACACGCCAACGGGACAAGTGGCCGATGTCGAAATCAAAGCCCATTACGACGACCTGAACGCGGTTCGCGGATTCGCGTCCGCAGTGGATGTCGTGACGTTTGAATTTGAAAACGTTCCTTCGGCAACGGCTGCTGCCGCTGCTGAACGCGCACCGGTGCGTCCCGACGGCCAGATTCTGCACATCACGCAACACCGGCTGCGGGAAAAAACTTTTCTCAGCACGCACGGCTTTCCGGTTACGCCTTTCAAAACCATCAATTCCATCGAAGATTTGCGCGCTGGCTTGGCTGAATTCGGCTGCCCGGCAGTGCTGAAAACTGCGGGCTTCGGCTACGACGGCAAAGGCCAAGTGAAGATCAAAGCGATGGAAGAAGCCGAAACAGCATTGGCTACTGCTGGCAAACAGGAACTGGTTTTGGAAGCGTTCGTGGATTTTGAATGTGAATTGTCCGTGGTTGCCGCGCGCGGCGTTGACGGCAGCTTTGCGCATTGGGGAGCCATTGAAAATCAACACAGCAATCACATTCTGGATGTTTCCATTGCTCCGGCCAATGTGCCGCCGGAAATTGCTGCCGAAGCCGTCGCCATCACGCGCGGCGTGCTGGAACAATTACAAGTTGTTGGTGTGATGTGCGTTGAATTTTTTCTGACCCGGCAAGGCAAATTGTTGATCAACGAATTGGCGCCGCGCCCGCACAATTCCGGCCATCTGACCTTTGACGCCTGTGTCACCTGTCAGTTTGAACAGCAACTTCGCGCCGTGTGCGGATTGCCGCTGGGTTCGACGGAGTTTCTGCGACCGGCAGCAATGGCCAACCTGCTCGGCGATTTATGGCAAGGCGGCGAACCGAACTGGATGGCGGCTTGCTCCTTTCCCCAAGTCAAGTTGCACCTCTACGGCAAAAGCGCAGCCAAGATTGGCCGCAAGATGGGGCACCTGACCGCAATGGCCGAAAGCGCTGTTGAAGCAGCCGCCCTGGTCAGAGCGGCGCGCGAAGCCCTTAAATCTCAGCCTTAATCGCGACATTTCGTCGCACGCTGCGGCAAAAGTGATCATCTCTACTGTCCTGGACACTTGTCCGGCAAGTTGTTTCGGCGCTCCATCGCCGTTCAAAGCAATATCCCTATCCGCCTTTTCCCAAAGCCAAATAACGTCGGCACAACCCACAAAAGAGATTCTTTGCGCCAGAGTGGCTTCGTCGAGTCGAACTTATTGCAGAACCTGGCACACGTCTTGACTAGGGTATTGCCTTCAACGTTGAGGGCAGCTCAAAAGACGTTGAAGAACATTTAGGAATAAGAACCGATGGAAACGACTCGACACAATCATCATCACTTCGAAGAAAAAATGACGCCGCAAGAGCGCTTGTTGCAGATGCTCCGTCTGGATCGTGGCGATTACCTGACGATCATTGTCTACACAATTTTTATCGGCTTGCTGACTTTGGCGGTGCCCTTGGCCGCGCAAGCGCTGGTCAACACGGTTGCCGCTGGCGTTATGCTGCAACCGCTGATCGTACTGACGTTTGGTGTGATGGCTGCGCTGTTGTTTGCGGGAATTTTGCGGCTGCTGAAGCTATCGTTGCTGGAAAAGCTGCAACAGCGTGTGTTTGCCCGCGTTTCGCTGCAACTGGCGGAACACCTGCCCAACATTCAGCACGATGTGATCGTTCGGGAATATGCACCGCAATTGGCCAATCGTTTTTTCGATGTGGTTACGATCAAGAAAACGCTCGCCAAGGTGTTGTTGGATGGGCCCGGCGCAGCCTTGCAAGTGTTCGTCGCCCTGATTCTGATGTCGTTTTACAGCCCGTACCTGCTGGCCTTTGCCGTGTTTCTGATTCTGTTCATTTCGTTTGTCATCGGCGTGCTTGGAATAGGCGGGCTGCGCACCAGCATCGAAGAATCCTACAACAAATATCTGGTGGCCGACTGGCTGGAAGAACTGACGCGATGTCAGCGCAGTTTCAAAATGAATGCCGCGCCGGCGTTTGCCATTGAACGGGCAGACACCCTGGTTGTGGATTTCATCAGCGCGCGCAAATCGCATTTCCGCGTGTTATTTCGGCAAGCATTCGGAAACTACCTGTTTCGCGCCATTGCCAGCACGGGCGTGTTGGCCATAGGAGGATGGCTGGTCATCAATCGCCAGATGACGTTGGGACAGGTGGTTGCGGCTGAAATCGTCATGGTCGGCGCGCTGGAAGGTCTGGAAAAAATCATTCGCTTGATGGACAGCTACTACGATTTGCTAACGGGTTTAGGCAAAGTCGGGCATTTGTCCGATCTGCCCAAAGAGCGCACGGGAGGCCGCGAACTGCCATACACAGCGGGAGGCGCCAGCGTCTATTGCCGCAAGGTCCGATTTGCGTATGACAGGCGAGGGGAAATTCTTTCGGGATTGAACCTGACCGTGAATCCGGGCGAACACGTCAGCCTGGTAGGCAAGAGCGGCGTCGGGAAATCCACCTTGGCGCTGTTGCTGTGCGGATTGCACGAACCGGCTCACGGACAGGTGCAGGTCAACGGCATGGACGTGCGTGATGTCAGCCTGGAAAGTTTGCGGCGGGCGGTCGCGTTGGTGGGCGACACCAATGAGATTTTTGCCGGAACCATCGAAGACAACATCTTGCTGGGGCGCGATTACATTTCGCAGGAAGATTTTCAATGGGCGATTGAATTCGCGCACTTGAACGATGATTTGGCGCTATTCCACGATGGATTGCAGACGCATGTGGTCAGCGAAGGCAAAAATTTGTCCCGCGGACAAATTCAACGGCTGTTGATCGCTCGCGCTGTCGTCAGCCGCCCTCAGTTGTTGATTCTTGACGAAGGGTTCACAGGCGTGGACGAACAGGACAAGCTGCTGATTCTGGAGGAACTGTTCAACAAGCGTTACAACTGGACGATCATTGATATTTCCCACGACCCGGAAATCGTTGCTCAGTCCCAGACGGTT
>CAZXHW010000215.1:0-10531 GCA_964639915.1 uncultured Heliomicrobium sp. | reverse complement strand
AAAGAGAAGTTGCGCCTTGAGATCGTCACTCCATCCAACAAGGTGCAGCAGATCGTCGAGACGCTCGTGCGTGCGGCGCACACGGGCAACGACGGTGACGGCAAAGTCTTCGTCTGGCGGGTCGAAGACGCCGTGCGCATTCAGACCGGCGAGAAAGATGAGGCCGCTTTGTGAGACGACGGATGATTGGCATCAACTTTGATTATTTCAGGAGGCGAAGATGGGATCAGGACATTCGCATTCACCCGCGAGTCAGAACAAACGCCGCTTGGCTATTGTCTTCGTCTTGACGCTGACTTACCTGTTCGCCGAAGTCATTGGTGGACTACTCACGGGCAGCTTGGCGTTGCTGGCCGACGCTGGGCATATGCTGACGGACGTGGCCGGACTGGGACTGGCGCTGATGGCGATCAGATTTTCTGAACGTCCGGCCACGCCAGAGCGCACTTACGGTTATTACCGCGTCGAGATTCTGGCGGCGCTCACCAATGCCGTCGTGCTGATCGTGATCTCGCTTTATATCCTTTATGAAGCCTATGAGCGGTTCCGCAACCCGCCGGAGGTGCAGAGTAAGGCCATGCTGCTGGTCGCGGCTATCGGATTGGCCGTCAACATTGCCGGAATGCTCATCCTGCGCAAAGGGTCGGAAGAGAGCCTGAATATGAAGGGCGCGTATTTCGAGGTTCTCTCCGACATGCTTACTTCCATCGGCGTGATCATCGCGGCAGTGGTGATGCTGACGACCGGCTGGTATTACGCTGACCCGCTTATTTCAGCAGGCATCGGGTTGTTCATCCTTCCACGCACCTGGGTATTGCTGCGCGAGGCGGTAGGCGTGTTGCTCGAAGGCACGCCGTCTGACGTCAACCTGACGGCGCTACGTGATGCAATCAACGGAGTCGAAGGGGTCGCCAGAGTACACGATCTGCACATCTGGTCTTTAACTTCAGGCGTGAATGCGGCGAGCTTCCACGCGGTCTTGTCCGAAGATGCGAGGCATGATGAGGTGCTGGCGCGTCTGCATGACCACGTAACCAGGAACTTCAAAATCAATCACGTCACGGTGCAGGTCGAACCCAGCGATTTCGCCGAGCGCGAGACGCATCTTTAACGTGCGGGAAGGATTTTTATGACTGAGGGGAAAACGGAAAAAGAAGGAACATCGTTATGGCAGGACGGGAAGTTCCGCTGGCTGCTGTTGAGCGTTGCGCTGGTCGGCGTCTTTGAATTCCTCTCGCTCGCCGGGTGGCACCTGCCGGCGGCGGTCGGCGCCCCTTTCTTCGCCGCCATCATCTTCGCCGTCGGCTGGCGTACGATCCTCAGCGGGCTAAAGGCGCTCGCGAAGCTCAATTTCAAGAGCATCAATCTGCTGATGGTGATCGCCGTTGCGGGGGCGTTCTATCTGGGCCAGTACGAGGAGGCGGCTGTAGTTATTGTGCTCTTCGCGCTCGGCGAGCGCCTGGAACAGTTTGGCATCCAAACCAGCAAGTCAGCGCTACAGGCACTCGTTGACCGGACGCCAAAAACCGCGACGGTGAAAGTCGAAGGCGGAAGCAAGGAAGCGCCGCTCGCGGAGATCGTCGTTGGTGATGTCCTCATCATCAAGCCTTCGGACATGATCGCGCTCGACGCCGAAGTTACGTCCGGCTCGTCGTCTGTTGACGAGTCCACAATCACGGGCGAGCCGCTCCCCAGAGACAAGCATGCAGGCAATCAGGTCTTCGCCGGGACGCTCAACCTGCAGGGCTACCTGGAGGCGCGGGTGACGAAACTCTCCACCGACACGACACTCGCCAAGATCATCAACACGACCTTCGCGGCGACCAAGACGAAGGCTGAGACTCAAAAATTCATTGAGAACTTCTCCGCCTATTACACCCCCACCATCATCGTAATCGCACTGCTACTTGCGGTCGTACCCACGCTCTTTTTCGCCAGGCCTTTCGAGCCATGGATGCGCGAGGCGCTTACTTTGTTGGTCATCGCTTGCCCGTGCGCGCTGGTAATCTCAACGCCCATCTCAATCTACGCGGCCATCGGTAACGCCTCCGCGCGCGGAGCGCTGATCAAAGGCGGCAAGTACATCGAGGCCATCGGGCGGGTGCGGGCAATTGCGATGGACAAGACGCGCACGCTGACATACGGCAGGCCCAAAGTCACAGACGTGCTCCCCTTTGGCGAAAGCACGCGCGAGCACTTGCTGGCTTGCGCCGCCGGGATCGAGAGTTATTCCGAGCATCCGCTGGCGCAATCTATTGTCGAGGCGGCGCGCGCCGAAAATCTGACTCCGCACGACGCGAATAATTTTGAAGCGGTGCTCGGCAAAGGCGTCAAGGCCGACTGTGTTGTCTGTTATGACAAGCATCATTGCATCGGTAAGCTGCCGTTCATTACCGAGGAGCACTCGGTTCAAGCCGAGGTCGTTGCCCGCGTGGACGCCTTGCAGCGCGAGGGCAAGACCTCGATTGTGATCAGCAACGCCCGCGAAGTCGAAGGCATCATCGCCGTCACCGACGAGTTGAAGCCGGAGAGTAGAGGTGTGGTCGCCGAACTGACGCGGCTGGGCATTGAAACGATAATGCTGACGGGCGACAACCGCGCTCCCGCGCAGGCGGTCGCCGCTGCGGTGGGTATCCGCGAGGTAAAAGCCGAGATGCTGCCCGAAGACAAGGCGGACGCCATCAAGGAACTGACGCAACGGTACGGCGCGGTGGCGATGGTCGGCGACGGGGTGAACGACGCGCCCGCCCTCGCGCTTTCGAGCGTGGGCATTGCAATGGGCGCGGCGGGCAGCGACACGGCGATAGAGGCGGCTTCGATTGCGATTCTCAATGACCGCTTAGAGATCATTCCTTTTCTGGTCGCGCTTGGGCGTCAGACCATTTCAACCATCAAGCTCAACACCGCGCTGGCAGTCGCAACGAAACTGCTGTTCGTCGGCCTGGCGCTGGCAGGAATCAGCAGCCTGGCGCTGGCGATTTTCGCCGATGTGGGCGTAACGGTGCTGGTGATCCTCAACAGTCTCCGCCTGACCCGATTTAATCCGCAGTTTATGAACAGCGAGGAGAGATGAGAGCATGGTCAGCAAACCGGCCAACCTATTGTTCAGTTTCCGCGCGCAGATCGTGGCCTTCACAACATTGATTCTGCTGGTCACGGTGGCAGCGCTTTACTTGCTCAGCCGCCACCTCGAACGGCGCATTACGAACCTTGTGGAAGAGCACCTCAGAGAGGTGTCGCTGGCAGTTGATTTGGCCCAGAGTTCGTTCCCTAGCGGCGAGTACCTCTACGACATCGTCCCACAGGACGGAAATCCGGGATGAATTGATTAAGAAGGGTGTAGAACGCGTGGACAAGAAGCTTGAAGCACGTATGAGTGCCATTGATTCAGCAAACACCGCGCGTATGAAAGCCATCGTCCGAGAATACGGTTGGCCTGGCCCGGAACTCGTCGGGGCAGACGGCACAGAAGCCACATTCCTGATCGTTCAGCACGCAGAATACGAATTCCAGGAAGAGATGTTGCCGCTTGTGCGCGATGCTTACCGGGCAAACAAGTTGCCGGGTCAGTTCTACGCGCTCTTGTTGGACCGCATGCTCGTCAGGGAAGGCAAGCCGCAGATCTACGGTACGCAGGCTGAACCTTTCGATAAGTGGAATGGAAAAGAGCCTGTACTGAAACCGATAGAGGACGAGGCCAACGTGGACAAACGTCGCGCGGAAGTCGGGCTGCCGCCTTTATCCGAATACCGTCAGTCTTTGAAGCGGTTATATTTTCCGAAGGAGAAATAACCGCCTGCGCAACGGTGCTCAAACAGTCGCTCAAGGACGGCTTTTCCGTTTGAACTTGGTTTCCGAATACAGTTCAAAGTCCTTTCCCGGAGCAGCCAACTCGAAGACTTCGGTGAATTCGCTGTCGTTCACAATCCGATATGTCTCCCTCGCCTTCCATCCTGCCGGGATGTTCTCGATACTCTCAGTGATAAAGACCAGCGTCTTGCCGTCTTCGGATTTACTGTCCAAAAGATATTGATTAACGAAGCCCTCTACGTGGAACTGCCGCAGCACGAATTTCTTTCTACCTTGATCAAAGCTCAAGAAGCCCCAATCCTCATGCACTTCGCCTTTGGGGTTCTTCTCTTGCGGCGCGTAGGTGGACTTATTTTTGACCTGCAGGAACTTGCCGTTGAGCGCGAATTGATACTCGCGCTCACACGTACCCTGGCCTGGCTGGCCTTTGCTCGTGCCTTCCCATGCGCCCACGAAAAACTTGAGCGGCGCCCAAACATCGGGCTTCTGATTCGTTTGTGTCGCAGCGCTGGCGGCCATCAGCGCCAGCAGCAGCAACGGTCGCACGAGCGTCACAAGTGCGCGCAGGAATCCTGACTTATCTGGCATCTTGTTCTATTCCTCCTCATGTTTGGTAAGGTCTCAAGCAGCGACCGGCAAGTAAATCTCCGTCTGCAATTCGGCTGGCGGCGTGTCCTGCGGCGAGTTCAGATAAAACTCCAGCGCAGGCGCGGCTAGAGCTTCACGCCCGCTCAAGGGCAGCCACTCGCCACAGAAGCGTGAATAGGTCGTGCCCAGCGTCTCGTAAGGCCCGCGATGCAAGGTGATCGCGTACTTTCGGCCAGGCAGAAGCTGAATGCCGATGTCGCTCGTGGCCGTAATTGTCTCCGGCACTTCGAGCGCGGCGTCGTAACGCAACTTGTCGGGCGGCGTCACTTCTGGGTCATCATAGGCAATGCCGAAGAAGGCCGCCGACCCGGTCAACAACCCGCGCGGCCCTGCCCACCGGAGCAGCCTCTCGACGGCTTCGTCGGTCTCCTCATACGCGCCGACATGACGCGCGAAGGCGATACGCATTTCCGGCAACTGCTCAAACCGCACTTCCAGCGCAGGTAATGCGCCCTGGCTTGGCAAGGCTGGTTGAAAGTCAGTGAGCGTTCCTTCCGCGACAAAATGGACGCGAGCGGGCGCAGGGCCGAAGGCGGCGACGCGACGCGCCACGCGGAACTCAGTCGGCGTTTGCTGAAACATCTTCTGGAAGGCGCGAGTGAAAGATTCGGGCGTTTGGTACCCCCCCGCCAACGCGATCTCGGTCACCGGCTGCTCCGTGTGGCGCAACTGATGCGCGGCGCGTTCCAGGCGCAAGCGGCGCACGTGCTCCTTGACCGACTCGCCGATCAGACTGCGAAAGATGCGGTGAAAGTGAAATGGGGAAAAGTTTGACACACCTGCCAACTCTTCCAACGATAGCTCATCATCCAAGTGGCGCTGAATATGCACTAGCACGGCCAGCATGCGCTGGCGATAATCTTCAAAGGTTTGCTCTTTCATAGGAGCGTTCCGAATCCGGCAACTGCGGCGCACGATAACAAACCGGGCCACATCTTGCCTGATATTTTTTGCTATTTCTACGATGGTTCTGGCGATTTCTTGCCGAACAGGAAATCGCATACGCCAAGAATTACAAAGTGTCGGCTCAGCGTATTACTTGGTCAAAGCATTGCCCAAATCTTGCTAGCGAGCCAATTTAGCATAGCCGCTCACAGGCGTCTGCTTTTCTGATTTCGACCACTCCCATAAAGAAGACTATCCTCTCTTGCACCGATGAGGAACACTGCATACAGCATAGGAAGTTTCTCCAAGCAATCGTCTTTGCCCAAGCTGACGTCGCAAGCTGTATCATCGGCCCCCGGAGTTGTCGAACAAATCTAACATCAGGTCTTAGGAGAAAGCCGGGTTCCGTTATCTAAAAAACGTTCATGTTCCGATAGTCCTACTTGGTTAAGGTGCCGAAATCAGTAAAATCGCGGCATGATTAAGCTCAAAAGATTGCCGCACGCCCCGCGTGAACCGCTGCCGGAATTGGCCGAGTTTCTCGCTCCCTTCCGGCTTAGGTTCTCCTTTGCGCGGAGTTTTACCAGTCTCGAACGCTATCTGACTGGCTTGCTGACCGAGCATCCGCAAAAGAACTGCGACACCCTGGCGCAAGTGGTGCCCGGTACGACGCAACAAAACTTGCAATATCTGCTCACCGATCTGGTCTGGGATGAGCAGGCGCTCAATCGGCAACGCATCCAGCGCATGCTTGGACTGCCGAGCGAAGGCGATGGGGTTTTGGTGATTGATGACACGGGTTTCGTCAAAAAAGGGACGGCCTCGGTCGGCGTAGCGCGCCAATATACAGGGACGGCCGGCAAGGTCTGCAATTGTCAGGTGACGGTCAATTGCCATTACGCCGAACGTACGCTGGCCTGGCCAGTGGCGACGCGGCTTTATCTGCCGCGTGAATGGACGGACGACCCTGTGCGCAGTGCCAAAGCGCATGTGCCGCCGGCGCTTCAGTTTCAGACCAAGGCGGAAATCGCGCTCGACTTGGTGGACGAAGCCGACGCGGCCGACGTGTCTTATGCCTGTGTCGTCGCGGATGGTGACTACGGGGACAATCCCAGCTTTTTGAACGGACTGGAGGAGCGTGGCAAACGCTGTGTCGCCGCGGTGCGTAAGGACTTTCAAGTCAGTTTGGGGTGGGGCGCCCAGACTGCGCCGCAACGAGCGGAAACGCTCATCGCTGCGCAACGCGCGCGGGACTGGCAGACCATTTGCTGGCGGCACGGACACGGTGTCCAACTCAAAGCGCAATTCACGGCCGTGCGCGGTTGGCGCGTGGACGGGGATGGTACGCGGCACGTGGGTTGGTTGATCGGCGAACGCCCCAGTCACGATCCGACAGGTGAGTATCATTACTATTGGAGCAACTTTCCGCGCCAGACGCCGCTCGTCAAATTGGTCGAGTACGAGCATCGGCGCTGCTGGATCGAGCAATATCACGAAGAAGCGAAAGGCGAACTGGGGTGGGATCAGCATCAAGGGCGCGTGTGGGAGAGCTTTCACCGGCACGCGGCGACCGTGATGCTGGCCTACAGCTTTCTGGTTTGGCTGGAATATCGGCAGCGGATGGCGCAGAAGAGACCAGGCTTATCCCGGCCCGCTTTTTCCCCCTTGCCGCGACGTGCGGCGGGTGTCGTTGCCAAGCGTCCATCGCACGATCATTGAATGGCTGCGTATCGAAGCTCTTTGTGAATTACGACGAGCTAGCATAGATATTGAGCAATATAGACCCAAGCTACTTTAACCAAATAGGAATAGGCCCGAACCCGAATATTTGATGAGTATCGAGAAAACCGAGATTTCCGCTTGACTCTGGTCTTAGCACCAGAGTGTAAACTCACAATATGAATTCATCGGCGCTTCGCATCGGCGAAGTCGCGCTACGCTCAGGTGTAAGCATTGACACCGTCCGCTACTACGAGCGGCGGCGGCTCTTACCGGTCGCCCCGCGCACTGAAGGGGGCTTCCGGCTCTTTGTGCCGGAGACAGTGGAGCGGGTGCAATTCATCAAGCAGGCTCAAGAGCTGGGCTTCTCGCTTGATGAAATCGGGGAGCTTTTAACGACTGGCGGCGCGAACGAGTGCCGGCGCGTGCGTGACCATCTGAAGATCAAACTGACCGAGCTGGATGAGCGAATCCGGTTGATGCAGGATTTCCGCAAGACTCTCGCTCAACACTTGGCGGCCTGTGAGCGCGAGCTTAGCCGCCACAGTGAAGATGCCGTCTGCCCGGTGCTCGTGAAAATCTCCCGCGCCGGTTCGCGGAAGAAACCAAAGAAATGAACTGCTGCGCAGAATCAGAGAATCCCCCGGCTGAATTGCAGAAGGCAGGCGCACAGCGCGACTGCCAGTCCTGTAAAGGGCCGAGCCGTCCGGTGACGGTCAGAACGATGCTCTTGATGCTCAAGCCGGAACACTTTGACCAGGTGGGCGAGAGCCAGTATCGCTTCTGCGCTTCTCCTGATTGCGCAGTGGTCTATTTTTCCAAGGAGCGTTCCTTTACGACCGGCGAACTAAGAACCCGCGTCGGTCTGAAAGAAAAAGACGGCCCGATTCCTCTTTGCTACTGCTTCGGCTTTCACGAGCAGGACGCGCGGGAGGAGATCGAAGCCAAAGGACACACTACTATTCCTCAACGCATCTCCGTTCTCATTAAGGAGAGGATGTGTGCGTGTGAGGAGAGAAACCCTTCGGGCGCTTGCTGTCTCGGTGAGGTAACGAAGGCTGTCAAGCGCTTGATGAAGGAGGCGATATGAAACGAAAGCTGATGGTCGTTGGATACGTGGCGATGATTCTCTCAATCGCCCTTTTATTGCAAGGCAAGGGTAGCACTCGCCCGGCACGTGTGACCGAGCCAGAGGCGGAGATGACCGATCTGAAAAACCTGGATCAGCTCAAGGAGATGTTCCAGCGTGACCGGGGTATGGTGCGCCTAGTTACGTTGCTCTCCCCGGTCTGACCGCATTGTCGTCGGGGGTTCTCCGACATGCAGAAAGTGCTCAAAGCGATTCCGGACGACCGGCTGCGGGTCTACGTCGTCTGGTTGCCAATGTTTCCCAGTGACTCCAAGGAGTGGGCCAAAATCCGTTCTGCTGAATTCAGTGACAAACGGATAAGCTATTACTGGGACGGTGACCGGCTCACCGGCAAAGAGTGGCAAAAGGTGCTCGGCCTGAAGTCGGTGGCGTGGGACGTGTATTTCCTGTACGGCGCGGCGAGTCAGTGGGACAAAGAACCCACCAAGCCGGATTTCTGGATGCACCAACTCGGCAGCGTGACCGTAGCGCCGCGACTGGACGAAGCGATTTTCGAGGCCAAGGCCAAAGAATTACTGAATCAGGCGAAGAAGTAGGAACGATGAAGCCGTCAAAGGTGGCCATGACAACAGGAGGATCGCTGGTAACAGCCGCGCTCTCTTTTCTGCCGTTAAGCTGTTGCCTCTTTCCCGTGGCGTTCTCCTTCCTGGGGGCTAGTGGGCTGGCCTTCGCGACGGAGATGATGCCGTACCGACCTTATTTTATTGCGCTCACCCTGGTGTTTCTCGGCGCAGGATTTTACTTCGCCTACCGGCCCCAAGAAGTGCAATGTGCGCCAGGCACGGCCTGTGCCATCCCGAAGAGCCGGAGGCTGCAGCGGGTGAGCCTCTGGGCGGTTGCGGTGCTGACGCTCGCCCTCGTTGCCTTTCCATATGTCATACCTTATCTACCGCTTTGAAAGATCACTGTTGAAAGAGAGTTGAATCAATGCGTCCAAAAGGGGATTTTGTTTTGATAAATCGAAGTGTAACAGCCCTGCTGTTCTTCGTTCTTGTTTTCGGTTGCGGCCTGGCTCAGACGACAAAGACTAAGCCTCAAAAGACGGAGCGGGTGCGACTGCATATAGACGGCTTCAGCAAGAGTAAGAGCGGCGCGATATGAATGGCCTGACCGGAAACGGTCAAACAGGCTCTGGAAGAGCTTGACGCTGTTCGTAAAGTTGAAATGTTTCTCGACCGCGAGGAATTCGCGGTTACCTATGACCCGAAGAAGGCAACGCCGGAAAGACTGATTGCCACCATTAAGGATGCCGGATACACGGCACAGATTGTCACCGGCAAACGCTCACCCGCGTCCGACGCGACGCCCGCCACTGTACCGCAAGGCTTCCCGCTGCTTGATGAAGCGTTGGCGCAGGCTAAAAGAGAGCGAAAGCTTATCGTGCTCGATTTCTCCGCCGAATGGTGCGCGCCGTGCAAACAAATGGAAAGAACGACGTTTGCCGATCCTAAGGTCAAGGCGCTGCTGGAGCGGTGCGTGCTTGTCAAAATTGACACTGACCGGCAGCCAGAGATGTCTCAGCGGCTCGGCGTCGTCGGGCTACCTGATATTCGTTTTGTTTCACCGGATGGCAAAGTGATTCATCGGCTCAGAGGCTTTCAGAACGCCGAGAGCTTTGCGGCTGCGCTCATGCTTTTCATTCAAGCAGTTGAGCGCCAATGAAGAGGCTCCACAAAATCAGCGCGTACCTGCTCATCGTTCTTGGGCTTGCTTATCTGTACTTCACACCATTGAAGTATGCCAGCTTGACGCTCGATGCGATCTGGTTTGCAAGTGCGGGAGTAACTATCATCGAAAGCGATTTATGGGCTTCATCTGCTCACGGTTGGAGCTGACTAAAGGCAAAGGAGAACTCGCTCTATGAAGGCGACTATCAACAGTATCGCTCTCCTACGCTTCATGCGAATGACGTACTGGGCTCATGTACAGGATTTGAGCAGACCGAAAGAGTTCTAGTGGAGAGACGGCATGGCCCGCACAAGTTTTGTACGTGTGCCAACATGGATCTCGTCGCCGCCAAAGACTATTGACAGTAGTCGAATGGAGACGATAACCTATTCGTCCTTACTAGCAACCAGATTAAGAGGATTACGTTGATGCGGATACGACCGAAGATCACCTTACGCGGTTTCAGGCCGAACGCTCGCGGCGCGGGCCATGTGCTCGGCGAGCTTGAGACGGCTGTCATGGAGTTGCTCTGGCGCGAGCCGGAACTGACCGTTAATCAGGTCGAGGAACGATTGCAACAGCGCCGCCAGATCGCACACACCACAGTGCTGACAACTCTCGACCGAATGCATCGCAAAGGCTATCTGACGC
>CAZXHW010000214.1:0-10536 GCA_964639915.1 uncultured Heliomicrobium sp. | reverse complement strand
GATTTCTGAACCGAGCTTCCATCGCCGCCCAATCACAATCACCGAAGCGATAATCACGACAACCACCGCCGCCAGAGAAGCCAGCATTGCCACACGCAACGAACCCGCCAGCCCAAAACTGGTCAGCAAAGCAATCACTCCGGCCATCACCATCACGCAGCTTGAAACCGTGTAGGTGATGTTTTCCACCATCAGCGAATGCACGCGCGAAGCCAGCGAAATCTTGTCGCCTAGCACAAGCGCTTTCAATGGCTCGGCAACCAGCGGGCCAGCCGTCAGGTCGCCAATCGCTTCGCCAGCCAGCCGTGCCCGCCAGAGCGTCCAAAAACCAACGCGACGGTCTTCGGGCGACAGGCATCGCAACCACGACAAACTGCGCGTCAGATAGCGAAATGCCGAAATCGCCAGAATCAGCAAAAAGCCGAAACCGAGTTGGCGCAACCGAGCGCCGATCTCTTCAAGACCAGTTTGCCGAACGATATAAACAAAAAGGGCAAGCCCAATGATGGCCGAGACAATAGCAAGCAGGCGAGATTTCATTCGGAGATTTATTCGTAGCTCAACGCATCAACCGGATCCTGGCTGGCCGCGCGCAACGCAGGATAAAGCGCGCCGAGCAAGCCGCTAATTAACCCGGCGGCGGCGGCAAACAAAATCGTGCTTGGATCGAGTTCGATCTTCCAGCCCAAATTATTCACCAGAAAGTAACGGGCAACGATGGCGAAAATCAGCCCTCCGCCAATGCCAAGCAAACTGATCAACAAGGCTTCTTTTTCAAACGTCCAAGCGATCCATAACTTCGATGCGCCCAGCGATTTCAAAATGCCGATTTGCCGAGTCCGTTCCGCAACTGTCGTATACATCGTCAGCAGAATCACCAGCAAACTGATAACCGTCGCCAGGCCTTTGACCACATCCAGAAAGATGTTGAACGCCGAAAAGCCTTCGGCAAAAAGTTGCGGCAAATCGCGTGTGAACAACACTTTGTAATCAGGATATTTGTCCGTAATTCGGCGAGCGACTTCTTCCTGTTGAGCCGGATCATCGCACTTGACGAAAATCATGGAGCATTTCCCTTGCGTAACAAGCGCCTGTTGCATTGTGGACAACGGAATTTTGATGCGCGCACCGGCTTCGGGTTCGTAAACGCCGACGATGGTCAATTCCTTTTCCGACCATCTGATCTTGTCACCAAGCTTGGCCTTTTTATCCGCAAAGTATTTGCTGTCCACAATGGCGACATCGCCATCGGTTGGCAATGGCTGCCCATTCACGATATGAATCCTCGTCGCCTTGATGAATTGCTCGAAGTCAATCCCATCCAACTGCTGAATGCCTAACCCGCCGCTGGCTCCCATTTGCAGGTTTTGCCCGACCGGTGTCGCCACGGCAACTCCAGGCACAGACTGAATCGCCGCAGCTTCTTCCACGGGGATGGTCATATCCGCCGAAGTCAGTGAAATTCCCTGCCCGCCTTGACGCAGCATGATTTCAACGCCGATGTTCGCATCGCGCTGCCCACGATCGCGCAACGCGCCACGAACCAAGCCGACGGTTAAAACAACAAGCACAACTCCGACGGCAACGCCGACAACGCTGGCAGCGGTTCGTCCCGGATGATGTGTCAAATTCGAGGCAACAAGATTGTTCATAAAAGGATGAAATCGGAATGATGAATGATGAATGATGAAAACTACGATGACTTCTTTGGTAATCTAGCTTTTGCCTTTTTGACTGACGCCACCAAGATCGCAATCAGTTCGTCAGCTTCTTGAAGCAAAGGCTTTAATCGCTCTTCTTTGACGATACTGGACTCTGTCAACAATTCCAGCCAATAAACTGTCTCTTCCAGTTCCTGCAACCCGCCTTCAATCTTGCTGATGAATTCTGCGGTCGAACGAGCGCGACAGGCTTCACGATAATGCGCTCCAACTGAAGTTCCGCTGCGCAGAACTTGCTTGCCCACCACCTGAGCCTCACTCGTTTTCGGCAATGCAGAAAATAGCTTGATGATTCTCAAGGCAAACGACTTTGTGCGAACTCTCAAGTCCTTGTCCGCCTCATCATTCATCATTAAACCTTCATCATTCCGGCGATGACTTGTGGCAAGGAACTAAGAGCTTCCTCTAGTTTGTCCGCTTCTACGCCTCCTTCGGCCAAGTCAGGTTTGCCGCCACCGCGAGCACCTGGTAGTTGCTTGATGACATTGCCTGCTTTGACTTTGGCAATCGCGTCGTTTGAAACCATCACCAGCAGCGAAGCCTTGCCATCAACCACATCCGCGATGACGACAACGCCCGGAGCAATCTTGCGCGTCAGCGAATCGGCTAACTGACGGCGTCCTTCTTTGCCCAGGTCTTCGACTTTGCGAATCAGCAGCTTGATGCCGTTGATTTCTGTGATTTGATCTTCTGTGCCTCCGCCGCCTTGCGCCAGTTTCAGCTTCAACTTCTCAATCTCTTTTTGCTGATCGCGCAGTTGCGTTTGCAACCGTTCTAGCTCGCTCGGCAATTTGGCAGGCGAAGCATTGATCTTCGCGGCGGCTTCGGCCAACAGATTTTCGGAATGCTGGAAGCGCTCAAACGCACCTCGGCCAGTTACGGCTCGGATGCGGCGTGTGCCAGAAGCGATGGCTTCATCGCTGGTAATTTTGAAAGAGCCGATGTCACCGGTAGCGCGGACGTGCGTGCCGCCACAGAGTTCCTTGGAAAAGATTCCCTCGACTCCGTTGACTGTCAGCACTCGAACCTTCTCGCCGTATTTTTCGCCAAACAAAGCCATTGCGCCCGAACGCATCGCGTCTTCAATCGCCAATACATCTGTCTGGACAGGTTCGTTTCGCAGAATGTGATAGTTGACCAGGTTTTCGATCTCTTCGATTTCGCTGCTGGTCAGCGGCTGGTAATGCGAAAAATCGAAGCGCAGATAGTCCGGCGCGACAATCGAACCCGCCTGCTTGACGTGTGTGCCCAGCACTTCGCGCAGCGCCGCGTGCATCAGGTGTGTCGCAGTGTGATTGCGGCGCGTGGAGTCACGTTTTTCGACATCCACTTGTGCGGTAACGGAATCGCCAACTTTCAGACTTCCCTTTTCGACTTTGACTTTGTGAACCCGCAAATCCTGCACAGGCGAAACGGTGTCAGAAACCGTTGCCGTGGCAGTTTCAGAATTGAGCACGCCAATATCGCCCACCTGTCCGCCGCTTTCCGAATAGAATGGCGTCTGCTGCAAAACAACTTCGCCTTCATCGCCTACCTGCAATGCTTGAACGTTTTCATCGCCTTTGATCAGAGCGACAACTTTCGCGTCATTTACGGTCGTTGCTTCGTAGCCTTTGAACTCTGTCTTGGTATCGTTCCGGCGCTGAAGAGCGATGTAAGCCGACTTTGCTTGCTTATTGTCATGGGCGTGTGCCGATACTTTCTGTTGCTGTAACTCTTTCAGCTGTTCTTCAATAACCCCTCGAAACTCTTCTTCAGATAACTTCTTTGATTCAACTGTTACAATCCGAGAAATAATTCCGCCTATAGGCTCATCACCAGTCGCAATCAGATAATCCCCTTGCAAAAGCACCACATACATTAGGTCAATAGGAGTTCCAAATGTGTCGTACAACCTAGCAAGTTCAATAGCGCGGATGCGGCCGCTCTTCTGCTGACTCGATTCAATCAATTCACTTAATTTCTTCAGGCCAACCGTCAACGTTGTGCCAAACCGCTGCTCTTCCAAGCGCACCATCTTCTCGATGTAGCTTCGCTGTGCATCCAGTTCCGGATACGCATCTTTCATGAAATCAATCACGAATTGGCAAACCTGATAGAAAAACTCGCCTTTGAAGCCCAGATTCTCGCGCCCGTTGTAAATCGCGCGACGCATGATCTTTCTCAGAACATAGTTGCGACCTTCGTTGCTGGGCAGAATGCCGTCAGCGATTGCAAATGCAGTCGAACGAGCGTGATCGGCCACAACGCGCATGGCAAAACCTTCCTGCGTTTCAGCCTTGTACTCTTTGCCTGAAAGCTTCGCCGTGAACTCGATGATCGGTTTGATCAGGTCGGTTTCGTAATTTGACTTGACGCCCTGCAACACTGCCGAAACGCGCTCAAGACCCGCGCCGGTATCCACCGAAGGCGCAGGCAGCGGATCGAGTTTGTATTGTCCCGGCGCGACTTCGCTGCGGTTGTATTGCATGAAAACGAGATTCCAAATCTCGATCGTGTCATCGCCCACGCCATTGACGTATTCGGCTTTATTGAAGGCAGGGTCTTCGGGTTTGTCGCCCATGTAGTAATGGATCTCGGAACACGGACCGCACGGTCCGGTTTCACCCATCTGCCAGAAATTGTCTTTGCGGTTGAATTTCAGAACTCGTTCGCGGGGAGCGCCAACCTTGACCCATAGTTCAATGGCTTCGTCATCGGCTGGCACTTCGGCGTCGCCTTCAAAGACCGAAAACCACAATCGGGCGGGATCAAGCTTGTATTCATGGACCAGCAATTCCCAGGCAAACTTAATGGCGTCTTCCTTGAAATAGTCGCCGAAGGAAAAGTTACCAAGCATCTCGAAAAACGTGTGATGGCGCGCCGTCTTGCCGACTTCGTCTAGGTCGTTGTGTTTGCCCCCAGCGCGGATGCACTTCTGTGACGTCGTTGCGCGCTTGTACTCGCGCGTTTCTGCGCCGATAAAAACGTCCTTGAACTGATTCATTCCGGCGTTGGTAAAGAGCAACGTCGGATCATTGGCGGGCAGCAAAGGAGAGGATTTGACGATCTTGTGGCCTTGCTTGGCAAAGTAATTCACAAAAATGCTTCGGACTTCGTTTCCAGTCATAAGGTGTTCAGATAGGTGAAAATTGGTCTTCAGTGCGAAAAAACCGACTTTAACGACCGCATTTTGCTTTGTCAAACTTCAGAGCCTAAGCCGGAATCGCTTGTTTCGCGGCGCTCCTTCTTGTGCTAACTGCTTTCATTTGCTTCAATTCCAATAGTTTAAGACGCCATCCGCCAGACGTCTCTCCTATTTCTCAATTCAACACCTGACAAGGAGGTGCGTGATGTCCGAAAAAAACATTTTTGCAGACCGGGAACATTGGCTGGAAGAAGAATATTTTCGCAAACAGCAACAACAGCTAATCGAACAAATCCATCAACGTCAATTTCGAGAAGCTGACCACCAAAAGCTCTCCGAAATCACTGGCTTGAAAGATAAAGATGCCGTCACTGCCCTGCAAGATTTGGGCTATTCGTCAGAAACAGTGGAATTGCTGCACATGCTGCCTTTGGTGGAAGTGGCCTGGGCTGGCGGAGCAATCACGGACAAACATCGCAGCGCCATTACAAAAATCGCCCGCATGCGCGGCATCGTTGAAGGAAGCGAATCCGATCAGCGGCTGATGCAGTGGATGGCCGAAAAACCTTCAGGGCGCTTGTTCGAGGCTTCATTGCACGCTACGCGCTTGATGCTGGAGGCTCTGCCGCTAGCAGAACCAGAGCGCAGCCGCAATGATTTGCTGCATCACTGCAATCAGATTGCACACGCGATTTATGGCCGTTTCTGGGGACACGACGTTGTTCACGATGAAGAACAGATGATCGCGCATATTGCCGAAGAATTGGGCTGGAAACCCAAACCCTAATCTTTAACAATTTGCCTCGTACCCACAATCCCCCTTCAATTCTGTCGGCAAATTTGCTGCAAGCGACAATTTTGCCGATTCCTTGCCTATTCTCATCGTTCAATTTTCCCTGATTGATCAGTCAAAACCATTGCCAGTGAAGAGCTTTGCGCGGCTCGGTCAGCCAATCTACAGACACGGCATCGAACTTGCTCGAATATAGTGCGAGTGAAAACTGTTTATTAAGTTTTCGCCGCTTGAAAACCGATTTAACACTTATTGGCTAACATCGCGTTTTCAATTGCAGTCGTTTTGACTGCACTAACAGAGGTACCGCTTATTTATGAAGAAATATCTATTCGCTAGTGATTTTGATCAGACATTGAGTTTCAACGATTCCGGCTTCGTGTTAAGCGAGCTGCTCGGAATCGCTGATTTTGAAGAACGCGTTGCCGGAATGGCGCGCATCAACCTGGTGCAACAAGGTGGCGAACTTGCCTACTTGTTACTGCACGACCCGGAATTTCGCCGTGTTCGCCGCGAGCATTTGACCGAAGTCGGCAAACGCATCCGGCTAAAACAAAACATTCAACTGCTGCCGCAGATTCTGAACAACGGAATCGAAGGGCACGAATTTTCGTTTTACGTAATTTCAGCCGCGCCGGAAGAAGTGGTGCAATCGGCGCTGGAAGGCATTGTTCCGCCGGATCACATCTTCGGCACTCGCTTTCGCTACCATCCAACGACCGGCGAAATTGAATCCATCGTCCGCGTCCCTGCCGGATACGGCAAGGTCGCCGTGCTGGATGAACTACAAAAAGAACTTCAACTCAGTCCCGATCACGTTGTGTATGTCGGCGACGGCAGTTCCGATGTGCATGTCATGTTGCACGTAAACCGCTGCGATGGGTTTACGGTTGCAGTTTCTGAAAACAAATACCTGACGCCAATCGCCAAGCGCACAATTTTGAGCGAAGACGCGCTCAGTCCACTGATCCCCGTGCTGGAAGAAATCGTTGGCCTGACTGATCCTGCGCAAATCCGAAAGCTGTTTGAATTCCACGGATTGCAAATTCAGGAATGGGACAAGGTTAAAACGGATTGGCTGACGATTCGCACATTACCTCCTAAATCTTTCAAGCAGGCAGCGGGAGCCACGGAGGTGGGGCATGTTTGAATGGATTGGGTGGGTGGCGACCGCCGTGTTTGCCGTTTCCTATTTTTGCCGCCAGCCTGCAATGCTTCGCCGCACACAAGCGCTGGCTGCATTGCTCTGGATTGGCTACGGCCTGATTATCAAAGCTCCGCCAGTAATCGTCGCCAATCTGGTGGTTGCAGTAATCGCAGTAGTATCTTCGTTTCAACGACGCGATCAAAACAGTCAACTAGAGGCAGAAGCCAAATCCGGATGAGCTTCATGCGAAAAAAGTCGTCCTCCCGCTATGTAACCAACGGGAGGACGATAAAAATACAACCTCGGAGTTGTATTCGAAATGCACATCAGAGACAGAACAATTAACTTCTAACTTCCAATCACAACCCTGCTTATCGGTCAAAAAGTCAGCCGCAATGACCCCTGCATCACACGCGCTCCTCGGGCACCATTGACCTGTCCAAAGCGCGTATTGACTTGCGCTCCAGAAGCATCAAAGCGCGCTGTCGTATCTATGCTAGACCATTGGGTGTGGTTGAAGGCGTTGTACATCTCCCAACGGAATTGCAGATAACGCGATTCGCTTTTAAGCGGAATGTTCTTGAAGAGTGAAAAGTCCCAGTTGTGCGTGCCCGGATTGCGGAAGACGTCTTTCGGCGCATTGCCGAAATCTCCGCGACCCGGACGCGCAAACGCTGTCGGGCTAATCCATTGCACGAACCCAGTTGCCGCCACAGCTTGCTGGCCGTTCGACAGATTCGGATTGCCTACAACGTTGATGCGTCCGCCGTCGCCGCCACCCGTGATGTCTGTCCCGCTGTCCACCAAGGAGTATCCAATGCCGCCAGGCGTACCGCTGGCAAAGGCTGTGATGCCCGACAACTGCCAGTTGTCGAACACCGCTTTGACCGCACGGTTGTCCCATAGCTTGCTGGCGCGCGGAATATCCCAAGTGTAATTGATGACCATGACGTGTGTTTGGTCGAAACCAGCGCGTCCGTAGCTCCAAATATCGTACGGACGATATGTCGGCAACGCATCCCGGTCGTTATCAACCAGATCCATCGTCTTCGAGTACGTGTAAGCTACGCCGAACTGCAATCCGCGCGCAAAGCGGCGATTGGCTGCCACTTGCAGCGCGTTGTAATTCGAATACCCGGCATTGTCGTAATACGTGATGCTGCCGTAACCCGGATAGGGCCGCAGGAAATCGTCTGGCAGCGCGGTGCCTGCTACCGTTGGATTGACGTTTTGCGGATTCACGTCCAGATGGCGTGCTCGATAAGGAATTTGGTTGATGTTTCGCTGTTGCTGCAAATGACGGCTCTGCGAACCGACATAGGACACATCCACGACTGTTCCAAAGCCTATATCTTTCTGAATGCCCAAATTGTAGCTATAAGTTACGGGCGTCGGCGCATCCAGGTTGAAGCCTGTCACATTGCTGGGGAAAAGTGTGCCGCCGGAAGCGAGCAGCGAATCCATATTGCCGTAAAAAATTCGTGGGCGATCTACAATCGGGGGATTGCGCGCTACGTCTGTCCAGATGGCATTGGCGCTGACGCGGGTTTGATTGAACACGCCGACGCTACCACGGACCGCCAGTTTCCCATCGCCTTTGACATCCCAGGCAAAGCCAAAGCGCGGTTGCACTTGAACCGGCTGCTGATCTTTGAAGCCACGCGGATAATTCTTGTCCGTGCCCAAGACCATGCCGTTGTATGGATCGCCTGTTCCAGGCACAAATGCCCCGATTAAAACCGCCGGAAGCAGTTGGCCATTGACTGGATTGAGAGCGCGCCGGTTGGTCGCCGCGCAGGTTCCACCTGCTGGAACCGCCACCGAACACCCCGGCTGGTAGTATTTCGGAGCTTTGGATTTATCGTATCGTTCCAATGAGAAAGCCGCTGAATTGGCAGTGTCTTGATACCACTGGTTGAACCAGCCGAAGCGCACGCCATATTCGATGCTTAACCGCCGCGTCGCTTTCCAGGAATCCTGAATAAACCAATCCACAAGGCTCTGACGCCCTTCGCCGCTTGGGCGAAAACTGGCTTCGGCGTACTGCGTGAAATTTCCCAGCACAGTGTTGGAGTAGGCATATCCTGAATTCAATGGATTGTTCACGTCGTTGGAAAAGGTGAAATTGCCCGCGAATGTCGAGGTAGCGCCTTCGTAATTGCGGGCGCGTTCTGCGTAAAAGCCCGCTTTCAGGTAATGCGCGCCGAGCGTGTAGGTAACGTTATCGGTGAAAGTAATCAACGTGTCGGCGCCCCGCAGCGGCGTGCGTTCGTCATAAGTAATGTTGGCAGGATTGGTGATGTTGCTGAAGCTCACCGACGGGATGATCCTGAGCGGATTAAGCTGCGGATAAAACTGCCCCAACGTGTAACCATAAGTCGCCTTCTGCAACTTACCCAGTTCGGTATCGCTCAGCGGCGGCCCTTTTTCGACGCTGTGGCGCACACCGATAGAGGCTTCATTGACCAGGCGCGGCGATAACACTCGCGTCCAGTTGCCCGTGATGCTGTTGTCGGTGAACGTGTAATGCAATCCGGCCAAGCCCCAGTTTGCGGTACCCGCCGGAACCGCGATGCCCTGGTTATCTGCGTACCACATCGAACCACGCACGTAAAAACTGTCTTTTGCCGAAGGCCGATAATCTGTGCGGAACAGATTCTGCCGCTTCGGAACCTTGATGCTTTCCTGAAAAAGATAATTGTAGTTGGCGTTCGTGATGGCCAGATTTGTGGCGTTCGGCAGCGGGAAAACATTCAGCAGCGCCTGCCCGTTTTTGTTGATGCGATTGGCCGGGATGACATTGCCGGGAAAACATGCGGTTTGATCCGTAGCGCTGCAATTGCCCGTTTTCTGCGGATCACGGATGAAGAGCGGCACAGGATTGCGGTTGGAATCCAGCGAGATGTATGACTTCGAAAAGTCTCCTGCACGCTCCAGCGCAGTCGGAACCGTCACCTGGCGCAATGCCTGTGGATTCAGTGTCTGCGAGTCTTCAAACGAATAAAAGAAAAACAGTTTGTCTTTAACCCTGTCGCCAACTTTTGGCAGCCAAACCGGCCCGCCAAAGGTCGCGCCGAGCGTGCTGTATCGGTAGCGTGGTTTGGGAACCGTCGTAGTTTTGCCTGTCAGCGGCGAAGTTGTCAGTGTGTTGTTATTAAAGAAATTGTTGGCATTGAATTGTTCGTGGCGTTTATACCAGTACCCCGAACCGTGGTATTCGCGCGAACCGGATTTTGTGATGATGTTGACGTTCGCCGAAGAGTTGCTGGCATATTCAGCTTGATAGCCGTTGAGCAGGACTTTGACTTCACTGATGGCGTCGAAGTTGACTGTGCTGGAAAACACGTTCGGGCTGCCCAGATCGTTACCGCGCACACCGTCCACGTTGAATGTGTTGAAGGTATTTCGCCCTCCCTGAATATTGGGAACGCCGCTGCCGAAACTGCTCCCTGCTGATTCACTTTCCCCGCCATACGAAACGCCTGGCAAAATCTTCAGCAGAGAAGTCACATCGCGTCCGCGCTGTGAAATCAGCTCAAGCTGTTTGGAAGTCACCAGCGCCGAATGCTCTACGCTTTCTGTTTGCACCGGAGTTCCTTCGGCCACGGTCGTCACGGTTTCAGTCACCGCGCCAACTTTCATGGAAAATTCGCCGACCGAAAGATGTTCATTGGCTTTCAGTACATTCGCTCGCCTTTCAAAGTTGCTAAATCCTTTCGCTTCGACCTTGATGGTATAAGCTCCGGGC
>CAZXHW010000213.1:0-10561 GCA_964639915.1 uncultured Heliomicrobium sp. | reverse complement strand
GCTGCGTGATGCCGCTTGTCGAAGTGCGCAAGACCACGCCCGCTGCGACTCCCAGGCCATTTGCGTTGGCGGAAAACAGCGACGGAGCCGCGGCGGAAACCTGCACGGTTTCGCGGGCAACAACTTGATTGCCGCGAACTACGGTCACGGTTCCGGCTCCAACTCGCGTTCCGGGCGGCATCTGGTAATTGATCTGGTTGGGCGAAACAAAAAAGAGCGGCGCCATCCGTTCGGTTCCCGCGCCGTCGCGCACTCGCACGGAAGTCTCACCCAGCGTTGTCGGAAGTGGGACGGTTGAAGCCACTTGAACATTCGATGACAAATCCGCGCCAAAAGCCGCAGTCACGGATTCGCTGGTCAACCCGGTCGCCAGATAGCTTGCCGCCGAAACGTTTGCCAACCCAGGTTCGGCTGTTCCCAGCGCAGTTCTGGCCGATACGACATTCGTTTCGCGATCAAACAAAGTCACCTGAACTTTGGCCACATTCAATTGCTGAAGGCCTGCAAACTTCTGAATGATGGTGAAGCTTTGCCCGCGCACCAGTCCGCGCTGCGCAATCGGCTGCACTAAATCCACATCCGCAGGCGAACCGATGGGCCGGTCGCTCTGATCAAAAAATTGGTATCGCGCCAGATACAAATCCAGATTCGGATCGTGCGCGGAACATTCAACCGTGTATTCCACTCCCGATCGCGTAAACACAATCAGC
Organism: uncultured Heliomicrobium sp.; assembly: GCA_964639915.1. Classification (GTDB taxonomy): domain Bacteria; phylum Acidobacteriota; class Blastocatellia; order RBC074; family RBC074; genus RBC074. Next base: position 9,851 of record CAZXHW010000213.1, on the reverse strand, counting down.
GGCGATAACCGCGAATCATTCGGATGAATCAACTGCACTGGTGTCGCTACGCGCCCGGTGGCATTGAGCACAATGGGCGGGCTGCCAGCCTGAGAAATAATCAGTTGTGAATTGATGACGTCGGGAATTGCCTGATTGGCAAACAGGCCTGAGGTTTTGCCTGACAAAATCGGAATTAAGGGGTGAAATCGCAGCCGAAACGTTTGGGTTTGCCCACCAGGTAGCTGCAACACCAGCGCCCCGGGATTTGTTGGCACAAGTGTTTCGGAACCATTTCCATTGACCAGGAACAAGGAAAAGATTGCACTGTCATCAGGGTCAATAATCTTGCCGCTTGTTACATCCACGCCGATGCGTTGCAACCTGAGGCTGATCGGCGCACAGCCTGGATTTTCAATGATGAATGTATCCGAAGGCGCGCTGGAGTTAACTTCACGCAACGCGGCAACCGGCCCGAAATCGAAAGCCGGTTTGCCGTTGGCAATCACGACTCTGGCTTGCGACAAAACACTCTTTGCCGTAACCGTTGCGGTAGCCGAATTGTTTTCTGAATTGGAATCGTTGCCAGATTGGACGCTGACGGTCTGGCTGATTGTCGCCCCATCAGCAACCGCGCAAACGACCAGCGTCGTCATCGTGAAGATCGCCGTGGCATTTGCCCCAACTGATGACACAAAGCAGGAAATCGCGCCCGAACTGCCAACCGCCGGAACGCTGCAATTCCAGCCTTCCGGTTTTGTCAGCGAAAGAAACGTTGTTTGCGATGAAAGGTTCGTAGACAAGACAGGAGAATTTACCGGCGAAGTTCCATTGTTTCTGACCGTAATTGTGTGCGTCAGATTACTGTTGCCGAAAACCGGATTGGGTGAAGCGCTCAAGGAAACAGCCAGATCGGCAGTTGATTCTGGTGGAGGTGGCGCAGCTCCGACAGGCAGATCAATCAGGGCCACAATCAACGACAGACAGTCGTTTTGGTAGCCAGTGGTCAATGTCACAGTGTTTTGCCCCGTCGTCAGAAACGGAACCAGATTGTAATTTTTGATGTCCCACAGTCCGCCCGTGCTTCCGGTGGTTGCTGGACCGCAGCAACCTGTACCGATCGGCACAGTGTCTCCGGAAAAATTGGGACCGGCTTCTGTCAGTATCTTACCGTTTACCTTTAGACCGTCTTCCGGCGCAGCCTGCCCGTCACTGACATGCAATTGGATCCTTGCATTGCCGCCGCTGTAATTGATGCCGGGAAGCGTGGCTGTCCATCCATCTGCATCAAATTCGTTGGGCCGGTTTGAATCGTTGCCATGGAACATCACCACATCGCGATTGTTGTAAGGATTTCCGTCATCGAAAAAAACGATCAGCGAAGCTCCGTTAATTTCCGCATTGGCCTTCCGGAAGTTGCCGAGCGAATAGGTTCCGTTGCCTTTGACCTGTGAAGTGACATCGGCGCGATAGGCTTGGCTGTTTGTGAATGGCCAGCAGTTTGCCTGAGAAAAGCCTATGTTCGCCCCGGTAGTGTTCGCGCCATTAAACGTGACTGACGCGTTGGCCGAAGCTTCTGAAGAATTCGTCGGACCATGCCAGTAAAGCAGTGCCTTCGTCACCTGCCCTGAAACTCCGCTGAGCGAAATAGAGCCTGTGCCCACCGTACGCATTCCGCCAAAACCGGCAGAAGCAAAATCCGTGTTGAAAACAGTTTCGGCGCGGGCAATGTCGTTGAACATCATGCCAGCCGCCCTTGCAGCCGAACTGGTTTCAAAACACTTCCACGAAACTGCTGCCGATAAAATTCCAAGCAGGAGTAGAACGAAACGCCGTGATCTTACATTTGTCTTGATCATCATCTGGCCCTTTGAAATGACAGTGATGTGATCGGCGGTGAGATGGCTGGCAACCAGGCATAGACGCTTCGCAGCTTCGGCAATAAGGCTTTGCTGCGTTGATCTTCCCACGTTCGATCAACGCGCTGAACAATTGGTTCCCCAATGCGAGGCAAGTCAGTTGGCACCAACAATTCAACGAGAATTTTGCGCGAAATTTAAGTAAACGGGGTCGGCTGTTTAGATGAAATCAGAATTTCGGTAGCGCTAAAAAGCGGCACTAAAGTCGGGGAAACTTACGGGGCCATCAATCGGTAATTCTTAAAGACGGCGGCAGTCTATCCAGTTAAACTTTCATGGTCAATAGTGTTGTTAATCTTGCAGATTTCGCCTGGGATTCGAATTGAGGCAATTGTCTGATTGTCTGTCTGAAGCGGCGCAGGTATGATGCCTGCCGCACCTGTAATCTCAATCCATAAATTGTTTCGGAGGAAGAATGTCGCAGCAACCAGACATCAATTCTTTGCTGAAAGAAGACCGTGTCTTTTCGCCATCAACGGAATTCAGCGCTTCGGCACACATCACCAGCCGCGAGCAGTACGACCAAATTTATAAACGCTCCGTCGAAGACCCCGAAGGCTTCTGGGCGGAAATCGCCAGCGAGCTTCATTGGTTCAAGCCTTGGAAAAAAGTTTTGAACTGGAACGAACCGTTTGCCGAATGGTTTGTCGGTGGCCAGACCAACATCTCGTACAACTGCCTGGATCGGCATTTGGATGGTTGGCGCAAAAACAAAGCCGCCATCATTTGGGAAGGCGAACCCGGCGACCAGCGCACTCTGACTTATCAACAGCTTCACCGCGAAGTCTGCAAGTTTGCCAACGTGTTGAAAGGCTTGGGCGTGGAAAAAGGCGACCGCGTGGCAATTTACATGCCGATGATTCCGGAATTGCCTGTGGCAATGTTGGCTTGCGCGCGCATCGGAGCTACGCATTCGATCATCTTCGGAGGCTTTTCGTCGGAAGCGCTGAAAGACCGCATCAACGACGCCGAAGCCAAAGCCGTCATCACTGCCGATGGAGGCTATCGCCGAGGATCGGCTTTGCCACTGAAACCTGCGGTAGATGGTGCAATCAAGGATTGCCCAAGTGTCAAAAAGGTCGTCGTCGTCGAACGCTGCAAAAACGAAATTCAAATGGAAGCGGGCCGCGATCACTGGTATCACCAATTGATGGAAACGGCTTCAGACGTATGCCCTGCGGAACCGCTGGACGCCGAGCATCCGCTCTACATTCTTTACACCTCAGGCACTACCGGAAAGCCGAAAGGCATCGTTCACACGACAGGGGGCTACGCAGTTCATACCTACATCACAACAAAATGGGTTTTCGATCTGAAAGACGACGACACATATTGGTGTACTGCGGACATCGGCTGGGTGACAGGGCACAGCTACATTGTCTACGGTCCAATGCAAAACGGCGCTTCTGTCGTGATGTACGAAGGCGCACCGAACACACCGGACTTTGGGCGATTCTGGCAAATCATCGAACGCCACAAAGTGAATATTCTGTACACGGCTCCGACGGCGATTCGCACATTTATCAAGTGGGGTGAGCAGTGGCCGGAGAAATACGATTTATCCAGCTTGCGCCTGCTCGGCTCAGTCGGCGAACCGATCAATCCCGAAGCCTGGATGTGGTATCACCGCGTTATTGGCAAAGAGCGCTGCCCCATTGTGGATACCTGGTGGCAGACCGAAACCGGCGGCATTTTGATTTCGCCGATTCCCGGTGCGATTGCCACCAAACCCGGATCGGCGACGCTTCCCTTCCCAGGCATCGTGCCGGACATTCAAACCCGCGAAGGCGAATCTGTTGGAAAGAACCAGGGCGGTTTTCTGGTTATTACAAAACCCTGGCCCGGAATGCTGCGTACGATTTACGGCGACCCTGATCGCTTCAAGAAACAATACTGGTCAGACATCAAAGGTTGTTACTTTACGGGCGACGGAGCGCGCCGCGATGATGATGGGTATTTCTGGTTGATGGGCCGCGTGGATGATGTGATCAACGTCAGCGGTCACAGATTAGGCACCATGGAAATCGAAAGCGCGCTGGTTTCGCATCCAGCCGTTGCCGAAGCCGCAGTTGTTGGTCGCCCCGATGATCTGAAAGGCCAGGCAGTTTCCGCCTTTGTCACGCTGGAATCTGGATTCGTAGAGCCTCAAAATCCTGTAGCGTTACAAGAATTGAAAGAAGAACTTCGCAAGCACGTCGCCAAAGAAATCGGCCCGATGGCCAAACCTGACGATATTCGGTTTAGCGACATGTTGCCGAAAACCCGTTCAGGCAAAATTATGCGCCGTTTGTTGCGCGACATTGCTTCTGGTTCGCAAACCGTTGGCGACACAACAACGCTGGAAGATTTTTCCGTTTTGGCGAAATTGCGCGAAGATGAAGAATAATTGTATGAGGTAAATATGCTTACAAGAACAAGAATTTGTTTCCTGGTACGGCCATTGGTAACGCTGTTCCTTGGCTCAATCTTGTCTTTTTGCTGTTTTGCTCAAACAGATTCCAACGCACGCCCAATCCGCACGACTGAGTATCCAGCAACGATTGGGTTGGGAAAAACTCCGAATCCTACTGCAGAAAGCGCAACTTCAAGAGGGAAAGCAGACGCTTCGGTTGATGAATCAAAAATCCTGCAAGCCAGAAGAAAGCAGGTTTCAGAGAGCTTGCTTGAGTTGGAAAAAACCAGCATCAATCTTGCAAACGCGCACAAAGATCGTAATTTGACCGCTAGGCAACTGGCGACCGATACAAAGACAATCCACAAGAAAGCAGATGTCGTTCGCCAGTTTTGGCGGGATGGAGACAAGCTTCCAAAAGTTCAGCTTCCTGCAAATGAGTTAAAAACACCGGAAGCATATGAGGATGCAATTCTGACGCTAAGCCGGTTAGTTGCGCGTTTTTTGAATAATCCTGTAATCACCGAACCGCGCAAACTCGATCTGAACCAACAAAAAGTGGCAGCGTACGATTTATCTGCGATCCTTACTCTTTCAAAAATGATTGAAAAGAACGCTCCGGGCTATCAGCCCAAAACCAAATAGGAGTTATTCGCCATGAAATTCGGCTTTTTATGTGTGTTGTATTTGCTTCTAACGTCAGGCTACCCGGCAACTTTACAAAATCCGCAGGAAGTTCCGCCCATTCGGAATTTCCTGAAGGTGAATGATGAGTTTTGCACGGGGGCTCAGCCTCGCCTGGAGCATCTGGCGCAACTGAAAACAGAAGGCGTCAAAGCGATCATCAATTTGCGACAGCCCAGCGAGCATCGAGCGGAAGAGGAAGAAGCGGAAGCGAAAAAGTTAGGTCTAAAATACTTCAACATTCCTGTCGTTTACGCCAACCCCAAAGATGAACAGGTTGATGAATTTTTGAAGATCACGGACGACCCCGCCAATCGCCCAGTATTCATACATTGCACCGCAGCAATTCGCGTCGGGGCATTCTGGATGATTCGCCGTGTGGTTCGTGACGGCTGGACAATTGAAAAGGCTGAAGAGGAAGCCAAGAAGGTCGGCTTGGTCAACGCTCCTCACTTGAATGAGTTTGCTCGCAAATATATCGAAAGCCATCCTAAAAAATAATGCTCAAAAAGATATTCACCAGTTCGGCGCGCAATGTGGGAATCGCGTTGCTGTTACTTGCCCCTCTGGCCTATGTTTTCGCAGTTTGGCTGGTGTTGAAGTATGACGCTGCTGCTCGCGCCGATCTGGCAATTGACCGCAATCAAGCCATTGCCATTGCCTCAGGCGTTGCCTCTTCCAAAGGCATTGACCACACAAACTGGAGCAGTATCTGCTGGTTAAAGGCAGAAAACGATCTACATTATTACCAGCAATTGCCCGGAAATGCGGAACGCGAGCTTTCCCAAAAAGTGTTGCCAGCAACTCTGATTGCCGTCTTGTTACGTTCGCCGGATCGTAATGAAAACTTTGAAGTTGAAATGGCAGTTGATGGTCGCGTGATCGGCTACAACTACAAATCTCAAAAGTCCGGAGAAGCGGAAGATCCCGGAGAAGCAGCCACCAGAAAAATTGCCGAGGAAGCGCTTCAACGCCGGTTGGCAACGGCAGGTGTTCCTTATTCCGGCGAATTGCAATTGGATTCACCGCCTGCATCACCACCGCCTGGGCCTGGAGCTTTGAGGCCTAAAGGGGTCAACCGAAAATACACCTGGAAATGGCCTCTCAGTTCAATCCCGGAACTGAAACTGGAAAGCATTCTAGTCGTCAATGGCACCAATCTGGTTTCCGACCGATTGATTGGAAAAGTTGATCCTGAATTCGTCAAAGTTCATCACAACCCGCGAAAGTGGCTGAAAATCATCAGCTTCGTGGCCTTTTGTCTTGTCGTGGGGATCAGCGTCATTTTCGGCATTTACCGTTTTGTGCAGCGGGCCAGGCAAAAAGAAGTTTCCTATCAGCGGGTGGCCGTTTTGGTTTTGGGCTTTGCCGCAGCTATGTCCAGCTTCATCCTGGCTTCTGACATCGTTATCGCACAGGTTGCTGGCACTCCGGGCTTTCCAGCACCAGATTGGGTGATTCAGTTTTCAACATCCATGTTTTATCTGGTAATTGGATTGTTCGTAGGCATGGCTTACGGCGGAGGCGAAGGCGACATTCGGGAAGCGTATCCAGGCAAACTGACTTCGCTGGATGCGTTCCTGGTTGGAAAAGTGTTTTCGCGCAATGTCGCCCGTTCGGTCGTATCCGGGCTGGCAGTTGGCGGGTGGCTGATGATGGGGTTTCAGCTTTCCACATTGCCGTGGGCATTGACTCCTGGGAAGGGAGAGCCGATCAATCCTCTGCTGAATGCCTGGTTAGGATATTTTCCAACACTGGCAGCATTTGCCGCATGGCCAACCGATGTCATGGTCGTCATTGTGATTGGCTTGCTGGTTCCATTGCCGTTCTTTTTGCGAAGACGAAAACTCGGGCGAGCCAGGATGGTGTTTGTTTTCTTGTTTATCTGGGCTTCCTGCGCTGCTCCGTACCTGGATTTTCGACCTTGGGAAGGTACGTTGATTACAGCCACAGTTCGGGCCACGTTGGTATTGATTGCGTTTTTAAGTTTCGACCTTCTGACGGCTATTGTGGCGGTCGCAGCCCCAACCTTCTTTTCCTTCGCGATTGGAATGGCGGCACAGCCAGCGCAATCAATTCGCCAAGCCGGGCTGATTGCAATTTCCATTGTGGTGCTGGCTCTGGTAGTGGAGTTGTACTTTTTCTTCAAAGGCAAGGTTTACAACGAAGAAGAAGTCAGACCGCTTTATGCAGGCTTGCTTGCCGAACGGCTTTCAATGCAGGCGGAAGTTTCCGCTGCCAGTCAGGCTCAACAACGGTTGATGCCCGCGACACTTCCTAAAAGCAGTTACTTTTCCATCGCCGCAATCTGCTTGCCCGCCTTTGAAGTGGGCGGAGATTTCTACGATGTTTTTCAGCTTGAACCGGGCAAAATCGGCCTGCTCGTTGCCGAAGGCGGGGGACGCGGCTTGGGTTCGGCGCTGTCCATCGCCTTTGCCAAAGGCTTTTTGATGCCGAAAATTCTGGGCAACACGCGAGCGGACGATTCCCCGACTGAAGTTATACGCGGATTGCAAAGCCGCCTGGCGACATTGCTGGATGAAGATTCTGCGGTCGGATTGGCATACGTGGTCATTGATGCCGCTGACGGAAGATTGCGGTATGCACGGGCCGGAGCCTTCCCTTTGGTAATGGCTGGGAAGAAACATCATTCTGGCGGTTTGCTGAAGCCTGAAGAGATGGAAATCAAATTTTCAGTTCGCGGCGATTCAACGAAACATGTCACTGTCATCGAAGGATCGCTAAACCTGAATGAATGCGACAGCGTCGTGATTTACACAGATGGGTTGGCCAAAAATCTGCAACTCGTCAAAAACAGTCCGGATGCCGAATTGGCAAAAACTCTCAAAGCATCCAGCGAAAAAGACACTGATGAATTGCAGCGCGTGTTGGCTGACAGCATCCATAAATGCTCCCAACGCGCAAAAAAACATGGCAATGAAGACGACCTGACCGCCGTCATCGTTCGCATGGATAAAATCGAAAGTTTCATTGAAAGCAAACCTTAACCCCAGGAGAGCGACCGAATGAAAACGCGAGGCTGGCTGGCGTTGATCTTCTTTTCCCTGATCGGCTACTCAGCGACATTTCTGATCTTCCCCAAAGTGATGCCTGCCGCGCGTTGGAATCACAACGTTGATTACAAGTCAGCCATTACGATTGCCCAAAATACCGCGCGCGATTTCGGCGTAACCGATGTCAACTGGGAAAATATCGGTTCCGGTTTGAATCTGGCTGATGTTTCTGCGGAATATAGCCGCCGCCGTGAAAATTATCTGACAGCAGAATCAAATGGGCTGGGGCAAGGCTATTTCACTCCGGTAGACGTAACCGTAAAACTGATTGATTTCAAAACCCGGCACAGAATCACAGTCGTGATGAATTCCAACGGGAAGTTGCTGGAATTTGAAAATTTCACGCGCGAGGAGCAGAAGAAACAAGAAGAGGATCAGAAAAAGCAGCCTGAAACGGTTTCTGAGACAGATAAGCAACTTGCCGAATCAACGATCAAAAATTTGTGGGGAGACAAAGCACTGGCTTCGGCAAAACTTTCCGACTCCAGTGTTACCCGCCAAGGCTCGCGATTTGTCTGGAAAACAGAAGATCCACGAATGCGGTTGCTGGCCAAAGCGTTGGTAAGCGACGGCAAAATCAAACAGGTATCACTGGAGCATGAATTTACCTCCCAGTTCGAGACGGCATTCAACTCCAAACGCACCATGCTGAATAAGGTGCTATCGAATGCAGAAGGCGTGTTCATCTGGCCACCGGTTTTTCTGATCGCGATCTTCTTCTTTATCGGCGTCGCGTTAAAGCGAATCCAGCACAAGCAGGCGCTGATTTTTACGGGCATCATTTTTATTCTGGTGACTGTATTCAACTGGCTTCAAGGAGTCACCCTTTCCCTTGACGAAGGAACGCAGGCGGGCGGGAGTTACTGGGTTGCCAAATTCTTTTCCTGGCTTCTCTTTTTGCTTGGAATGCTGTTTATCGCCGGGTCACTGTATTTCGTTTGGGCTGCCGGGCAATCCCTGGAAATTAAAATTCCGAACCGCCGCAGCATCAGCCTGGAATTGATTCTGAAAGGAAAACTGCTGACGAAGCCTGTTGCCCTCGCCATTGCCATTGGCTTGCTGTCTGGCGGAATCGTAATTGCAATCCCACTGTTGCTGAATGCCAGCGGTTTGTTCAGCGGTATGGAACTCGATTCAAATGAGCTGGAAGATTCGTTTGTTTCGCCATTTCCTGCCATGTCGCTGACGTTGAATGGGCTTCAGTATCTGGCCTTCGTCATTTTTGGGTTTATGGTCCCGTTCATTCTGGTCTACGTAAAACGTCCAGGGTTGGCAAAGGCATTGATTTTCCTGGTGGTCAGCCTGGGATTATTGGGAGGCAGTTTTGTTTATATTTCGGCAACAGGTTTGATTGCCAGCACGTTGCTGATTTCGCTGGTTTTGACAATCGTCTATTTTCAAGGCGATCTGCTGGCCGTCGTTGTTTGCCTGGGCGCGGCTCAGGCTGCATTTGGCGCGGCAGCGTTGATGGCTCAACCGGCAGTGTCACTGAAATCAGCAGCCTCGAGAGTAATTGCCAGTCTGGCCGCTGGCGCAATTCTCTCACTGATTGGCATTTGGAAGTTGCGCGATGTAAGTGAAGAAGAAACTGCTGTTCCACTGCAACTGTTGGAAACACGCGACGAACGCGAACGCTTGAAGGCTGAATTCAGTGTGGCCCAACGCGCCCAACAACAAATGCTGCCTGACGCTCCACCACAGATTCCCGGTTTTGAAATCTCAGCGATCTGCCACCCATCCAAAGAAGTTGGCGGGGATTTGTACGACTTTCTTTCCTTGCCAGACGGCAAGCTCGGAGTTGTC
>CAZXHW010000212.1:0-10594 GCA_964639915.1 uncultured Heliomicrobium sp. | reverse complement strand
CGCCGAGCGCCATGCGAATGCCGATTTCACGCGTGCGACGGCTGACGGTGTAAGACATTACGCCGTACAAACCGATCCCGGCCAGCAACAAGGCCGTCAACCCGAACAGGCTGGTTAGCGTCGAAGCCATGCGTGCCACAGCCAAAGTGCTTTTCACTTCGTCATCAATAGTCGTTGGCGCTTCTATTGTTACTTGTGGTTGCAACGCCAAGGCTTCTGTACGAATGGCTGGAAAGAGTGTCATTGGCTCGACCATTGTGCGTACAACCAAGCGAGAGAAAGCGCCGCCGGGACGTTGCAGCAGAGGTAAATCGAGATGTGGAAAGGGCGCTTCGGTCAGATCGTGCAAGCGGTGATCGCGTGTCACGCCAACGATTTCCAGCCACGGTTGCCCATTTACGTTCGTGCTGATTCGCTTGCCCAACGGATTTTGATTCGGGAAGAAAGTCCGCGCGAAGGTTTCGTTGACGATGGCGACGCCGGGCGCGCTGGCATTATCGCGTTCGGTGAAACCGCGTCCGGCCACAAGCGGAATGCCCAGCGTTTCGTGATAGCCGGGACCGCCGCCAGTGTTGTCCACCGCAAGGTTTTCGCCGGGTTTTGGCTGCCAGCCTTCGATGATCAGGGAGGTTTTTCCGATGCTGTTGCTGAAAGGCGTAATCGTGCCCAGGGTCACAGATTCAACACCCGGCAAGGCTTTCACGCGCTCAGCGACTTGGGTGAAATATTGCAAGTTCCGCTCGTCCACGGCGCGTTTCCCAGCTTCGCCCGCCGCCGCATAAGCAGACCGCGGTAATTCGAGTGGCACGATCAGCAAATTTTCCGTGCGAAAGCCGGGATCAATCGCAAAACGGCGTTGCAGGCTTCTGACCAATAACCCTGCGCCTACCAAAAGCACTAACGCCAGCGCGACCTGCGTGATGACCAGCGCACTGCGAATATTCCAGCGGCGTTCGTGCGGGGCAGCGCCAATGTCCGCGTCTTTCAACGCCGGGATCAGATTGGCACGCGCACTTTGCAGCGCGGGAACCAATCCAAACAACACACTTGATATGATGGCGGTCAATGCCGTGAACCCCAGTACGCGTGCATCCAGGCTGCCGCTCAAGGTCGAACGTTCCAACACAAAGCCCGGTTGATAAGCAAACAGCAATTGGTACAACCAAGGCGCAAACACTAACCCTACGCCCGCGCCGATCAGCGCCAGTAACAAACTTTCAATCAACAATTGGCGCACGATGCGCAATCGGCTTGCACCCAACGCCAGCCGGACAGCAATTTCTTTGCGTCGAGCTTGGGCGCGAGCCAGCATCAAATTGGCTACGTTCGCGCAGGCTAGAACCAGCAATAACGCGACAATCCCCAGTAACAGTTTGAGTGTTTCGCCCATTGAGCGCCGCAACGAGGAAAGCCCTTGTCCACCTGGCTCCAGCAGAATGCGTTTTTCGTTAAAGGGCAGTTTGCGCTCCGCTTCGGTCGTATTCGCGAGCCAGATATTACGAGCCGTCTGATCGAAGCTGACCTGTGCGGCGGCCAGCGTGACGCCGGGTTTTAGCCGTCCCATCAACCGCAACCACGCGCTTTTACGCTCCAAAATCGAACCTGTCGTCCCCAACAATTGCCGACGCATCATCAACGGCACCCAGGCTTCGGTCGGTACTTCCAGACGTATGCCTGTGAATCCCGCAGGCGCAATGCCAATGATTGTGTAAGGCACGCCATTGAATTGAAGCGTTTGCCCAATCGCATCGGCTCTGCCACCCAAGCGGCGTTGCCAGCAATTGTGGCTGATGACCGCAACCGGATGCGCATCTTCGTTGGCGTTTTCTTCCGCCTGAATTACGCGGCCTTGCGCCGCCTTCACGCCTAAAACATCGAAATAATTTTCTGAAATTAGCTCAAGACTCAGCTTGTCGGACCCTTCGCCTTCGCCAAGCCGGACTGTGTTTTGTGCATAGGCCAGCAAACCGTCGAAAACTTCGTTTTGTGCGCGGTAATCCACATAGTCCGGATAGGTGTAGATCGTGTTTTGAAATTTCGGATTGACGGTTTCACCCGAAACCATCGCCAGTTCCATTGGATTTTTGACGGGCAGCGAACGCAACAGCACTTTGTCCGCCACACTAAAAATCGCCGTATTTGTGCCAATGCCCAGCGCCAGCGTCAGCACGGCAATCAAGGTGAAGCTTTTATGTTTGCGCAGCGTTCGCACGCCGAACCGTAAATCTTGAAACATTTCGTCCTCCAATCTTTGAGGCTGCAACCAAACAGCGTCCCAAAATGCGCTGGTGCTGCGCCACAGCAAATCCAGTTTATTTTTCCAATCCAGTCTGTCCCATTCGGCCAACAACGTTTCGCGGGTACGCAGTTCGGCTTCCCACTCCTGCCGCCAATCAGCGCGCAAGCGACACGGCACGATCAAGCCGACAAAGCGAATCAGCCAAAGGTGCGGTTTGGGAATTTGCCAATTGAAACCTGAGCGCATTACGGAACACTCCTGTTCAGGCTTTGCTTGGCTTTGGGGTGCGTTCCTGGCTGAGATCGGTTTGATCCAGCAAGCGGTATCGCTTGACGGCTTCGGCCAGCACGTCTTGCCCAGGACGCGTCAGTTCATAATATTTGCGCGTAGGGCGCGCTTCGGCCTGCGCAATGGTGTGTTTTTCCCATTTCGAGATCAGGTAGCCAGTGTCTTCCAGCCGCCTGAGCGCTGGGTATACTGTCCCACCTGGCAAGCCAGTAATGTCTATGATGTCGAAGCCGTACAGATACCCGTTGCCTATCGCCTGCAGGATGACCGCCGACGAATAGGTGAGAAACCCTTTGCCCATGTGAACTCCTGTAAAAGTAGGTGGAAGAATAGAATTCTTTTTAGTCAGAATTCTATCTAGTCAGAAATCTACATAGCCATCGGAGATTGGTCAATAGCGGAGGCCGAACTATTCCCAAAAAAGCGTTGCTAAATCGTCAAACCAAAAGCGAACAGCCAAAGCTGGGCATTCGCTTCCAATTCGTTTGAAATTCGCCTTATGGGAGTCTTTCTGTCTGACTATGGTTGAGGCAGGAAGAAGTAAAAAGCGCGCGCGGTTAGCGAGCGCTTTAGGAAAGAAGTTAACGAATCTTGCACCGGAGCAACTGCGGAACGGCGCTCGGCGCGCCAACGGTGCAACCAGTTATTCGTTCCGGAGCGCGATCATTGGATCAACCTTGGTTGCGCGCCGCGCTGGAATCCAGCAAGCCAGCAGCGCTACCAATGTCAGGAATAATGTAATGGCTGTGAATGTCAGTGGATCAGTTGTGCTGATGCCAAACAGCAGGCTCTTTACCACGCGCGTCAGAGCGAGTGCGATCGGTAGTCCCAGTCCAACACCGATCAGCGCCAATGTCATTCCTTGTTTCAGGACCAGACGCAACACATCGTTTGGCTGCGCGCCCAGCGCCAGCCTTAGCAGGGTGATTAAGGTGAAGCCGGGTTTTTTTCAGCCGCAGCCAGAGGCGAAAGCGCATTGTGAAGGTGGCTTTATGCATTCGCTCAGTCCTGTCGCAGTGCAGCCAGCGGATCAATTTTAGTTGCGCGGCGCGCGGGCAGATAACAGGCAATCAGCGCAGCGCAAGCCAAGAGAGCGGAAGCCGTTCCGAAAATCAATGGATCGAAGGGAGCGACTTCGAAAAGAATTCCACGCATTGCCTGGGCGACGATTCCCGCCATCAGCAGGCCAAATCCCAAGCCAACGCCCGTCAGCAGCAAACCGTCGCGCATCAACAAACGCAGCACCGAACGCCGATCAGCCCCAAGCGCCATGCGTATGCCAATTTCCCGCGTGCGTCGTGCCATCACGTAAGCGTTTACGCCGTACACACCGATCAGCGACAGCAGCAACGCCACGCCGCCAAACGTCGCAAACATCATGGCTCCCGTTCGCAACAGCCACATGCCGACGCTGGTCGTCAGGTGAAAACGCATGGACTTCGCCGCCAGCAGGGGCAGCGCCGGGTCCAGGCGATTCACTTCTTCGCGTGTCTGGCGAATCAAAGCGTCCAGGTTTGCTCCGGGCAGCGCGCGTATGTGCAGATAGGCTTCGGAAAAATAATGCTGGCCGTAAGGCAGATAGACCATTGGATGATCGCCGCTTCGCAGCAATTCCGTTCTAAACGGAGGAACCACGCCGACGACTTCAAACGTTTGGCGCGGTTTGGCTTCCAGCGGAACATACGCAGCGCCGGGATTGTCCGCGTCAGAACCGCCCGCAAGCTGAATCGTTCGGCCCACCGCCGCTTCGCCCGGCCAGAGCTTTTCGGCCAACGCGGAGTTAATGATGGCTGTGCGCGGAGCATTTGTGTCGGCGAATTCTGTCACGCGGAATTCACGCCCCTGGCGCAATTGAACGCCCAGCGTGCGGAAGTAATCATGGCCTATGGCGTTGTAAGTCGCCGGAATGGCTTTGCCCTGCGCGGGCGTGGCGGCTTCTAGGGGCGGCGGAAATTGCGCGCCGCCGGTTTGCACGCGCTGGCCGAAAACCAGTTCACCGAATGGCGCAGCTAGAGCAAGGCTTGTTGCTTCCACGCCGGGCAATGCACTGACGCGCTCTGTCACGCGCCGGTAAAGCTGCCGCACTTCTGTTTCGTTGTACCCGGCCAATCCGCCATCCAGCCGCAGGTAAAACCCGCGATCCAGATCGAAGCCGGGATCAATGCGAATGGCCTGAATCGCGCCTCGGCCAGCCAGTCCCGCCGCCACCAGCAGGCATAACGAAAGTGCCACCTGTCCGACAACCAGCAGATTGCGCGTCGCCACCAATCTATGGCGCGATGCTTTGACTGCCTGGCTGGCGCCGTCTTTCAATTCAGTATTCAAATCCAGCCGGACGGTTTTCAGGGCTGGCCCCAGCGCAAAAAACAGCGTAGCCATCACGCCAAACCCCAGCGTCGCACCCAACACACGAACATCCGGCCAGGGATCGAAGTCGAATTTGAAAGGAAGGAACTGCGTCATCCAGGCAATCAACTGATCCGTCGCCACGGCTGCCAGCACAATTCCGCCCACTGCGCCGAGCGTGGCCAGCAAGAAACCTTCGGTCAACAGTTGTCGCACCAAACGACCGGCGCGAGCGCCAAGCGCCTGCCGGACGGCGAATTCCTTGCGCCGTGCCGCTCCACGCGTCAAAAACATATTGGCCAGATTCAAACAGGCAATCAGCAACACCAGTCCCGAAAGTCCCAGCGCCAGAACGCCCATTGTGGCAATTTGCGCGCGGTCGTTCGACGGCGCGGTGGAAATCGCCATGCGCGGCAGTTGCGCAATACTGATCAGTTGATCGTGGTTCGCGCCGGGATAGGCTTCGGCAAGCTGCGCGCTGATGGCTTGCAAACGCGAATTGGCTGCGTCCAGCGTGACGCCTTGTTTCAAGCGCCCGACCAGCATCAAATCGTGACGATTCCGGTCTTGCATGGAAGTACTTGAAGGCTCAGTTTCAGGACCACCGAAGGAAAGCGGCAGCAACAGATCGGGCGAGAAAAAAGCATTTGTGCCGGTGAAGCCTTTCGGCGCGATGCCAACCACCGTCACCAATTGTCCGTTGACGCGCAAGGTTTGACCAACCAGATTTGGCGAAGCTCCGTGCTGTTGCCACCAACCGTGGCTGACAATGGCGACGGGCGCGGGCTGTGTTTGCTCTTGCGGCAGAAAGGCCCGTCCCTGCGCAAGCTGAACGCCGAAGACCGAAAAATAATTGGCGCTGATTTTTACCGCCATGACCGGACGAGTAATTTCGCCTTCGGTTACGCCCGCATTGAGCAGGTTGATTGCCAGCACGTCTTCGAAAATATCCTGTTGCGCGCGCAGGTCTGTGTAATTCGGATGGGAAAAATTGCGGTAATTGTCTGTGCGCGCAGTGTTGCGCGAGTACAAACCGACCAGCCGTTCAGGCTCTTTTCCGGAAATCGGTTTCAGCAGGATGGCGTTAAGCAGGCTAAACACCGCCGTGTTCGCGCCGATGCCCAGGGACAACGTCATCACTGCAACAAGCGTAAAGCCTGGATGTTTGAGCAGCATTCGCACGCCAAACCGCAAGTCTTGAAACATTTCGTCCTCCCATCTTCTCGGTTGTAAAAGCAGCGCATCCCGGAACGCGCCCAGGCTGCGCCGCAACAGATCCAGTTTGGTTCGCCAGTTCAGCTTGTCCCATTCAGCAAGCATCGTTTCTCGGCAGCGCAACTCCGCCTGCCACTCTTGCCGCCAATCTGTGCGCAAACGGCGCGGCACAATGACGCCAACCAGGGAAATCAGCCACAGGTGAATCCGCATGGGCTTTTGTCTGGCTGGGATTGCCATCAAGCGACCTTCGTTCAAATCCGCCACGGTTGCGCGATAGGCTTCGCGCTGAGATAAGCCTTGTTTGAGCAAAGCTTCATAACGGCCATCCAACCGCCGGATCAGTTCCGTGATGATCTCGGCCTCTTGCGTTGGAGCAAGCCTTGACCTTGTCAGCCACTCACTGATTTCCTCGTCCCAATCGCGCACGTTTGAACATCCTCCGGGAACGTAATGAATATCCTGTCTTATTCGTGCCGCAGCGCAACCAGCGGATCAACCCGTGCAGCGCGCCGCGCCGGAATCCAGCAGGCCAGCAAGGCTGCGCCGGTCAGAACGCCCGCAATGATGGCAAACGTCACTGGATCAGACGGTTTTACGCCAAACAGCAAATCCGTCAGCACACGCGTCAGCATTCGCGCGGCAACCAAGCCCACAGCCACGCCCACCGCTAGCAGCAAGAACCCTTGCCGAAGGATCAACCATTCGATTCGACCCGCTTCTGCGCCGAGTGCCATGCGAATGCCAATTTCGTGCGTGCGTCGGCTGACCGTATACGCCATCACGCCGTAAATGCCGATTACCGCCAGCGTCAGCGCAATGCCCGCAAACAGCGCCAAGAGCGATGCATAAAAACGCGGCTGCGCGACCGAAGCGGAAACCAGTTCTTCCAGCGTGCGGACGCGTGTAATGGCGGCGAATTTGTCTGTTTCCAGAATGCGCGCGCGCAAAGTAGGCAACAGCGCCGTCGGGTCAGCCGCCGTGCGGACCACAACCAGATTCATTGCAACTGAATCTTCCTGACGGAACGGCGTGTAAAAGGTTGGTTTGTGCTCTTTATCCAAACCAAACTGATTGATGTTGGCGACAATGCCGATAATTTCGCGAAATTCGTCAGGGTTGCCGCGCAAAGCGATGCGCTGGCCGATTGGGTTTTCGTCTGGGAAGTAGGCGCGCGCCAAAGATTCGTTGATCACGGCGACGCGCGGCGCGCTTTCACTGTCAGCATCAGTGAAAAGCCGTCCTTGTTTGAGCGTATTGCCGAGCGCACGGAAATAGTCCGGCGTGACGACATTGACGAAAGTTTGTTGTGCATCCCGCTCGGCTGGCACCGGGCGCCCGGCCACAATCATAGGACTGCTCATATATGCGCCTTCTGTCGGCGCAGCCGTGCCTGTGGCCACAGCGTCCACCCCGGGCACAGTCTTCAATTCGTCGAGCAATCTCTGATAGTAGGAAACGGTGCTGGCGGTTTTTGGCAATTGGCTGAAGGACGGGATCAGTGTCAGCACAATTGCGTTGTCAGCTTGGAAGCCGAGTTCGACTTGCTGCAATTTGATAAAGCTTTTGATCAGTAAACCCGCGCCGACCAATAACACCAGCGCCAACGCGGTTTGCCCCACGACCAGCGCTTCGCGCAAACCAAAGCTTTGCGGCCCGAATCTGGGCAACCAGCGCCACCCGGTGCTTTGCACAAAGCCTTCTTTCAACGCCTGATTCACATCCGTTTTGGAAGCGTGCAATGCCGGAGCCAATCCGAACAGCAAGCCGACCACCAACGTTGTGATGAAGGTGAATGCCAGCACGCGCCCGTCCAGCGAAATCTGCGCCAGTCGCGGCACATTGGGCGGATTGAAGGCGATCAGTCCCTGAACGATGCCATAAGCCAGCAACAGTCCCAGCGCTCCGCCAAGCAATGCTAACAGGCTGCTTTCGGTCAACAGTTGCCGAATCAGGCGCAACCGCCCCGCGCCCAAGGCTGCGCGCACAGCGATTTCTTTTTGCCGTGCGGCGGCGCGCACCAGCAACAGGTTTGCCACATTGGCACAGGCGATCAGCAGCACGAAACCGACCGCGCCCAGCAACATCAACAAAGTTGGGCGTACTTTGCCGACGACGGAATCGTGCAACGGTTGTGACCAGACAGCCCAATCTTTGTAATCGTCCGGAATCTGTTGTTGCAGTTGTTGATGGATCAGTTGCAGTTCGCTTTCCGCCGTTTGCCACGCCACGCCGGGTTTCAGCCGTGCAATAACGCTGAGGCTGCGCATATCGTGCCGCCCGTCGGCGACAGTGGTTTCAGGAATCCAGAATTCGCTTTCGCCGGGGAAACTGGCCAACGGCGGCATCACACCGACAACGGTGTAATTGTTCGTATGGCCTAACGTGATCGTGCGCCCGACAACATTGGGATCGCCGCCAAAGCGGCGTTGCCAGAGTTTGTGGCTGAGCAGGATGACTGCGTGGTTGGGCTGACGATTTTCTTCGGACGAAAAACCACGCCCGATCAACGGCTGATAACCAAGCAGCGGCAATAAATTGGCGCTGACCTTCCCTCCCCAAACCGCTTCTGGTTCGCCTTCACCAGTGAGAAGAGATTTCATAGGTTGAAACACCGCAACGCCCGCGAATGATTGCGCTCGCTCGCGCCAGACCTGCACATTGCCGCCCGAAATGATCATATTGGTCATGCCGATTTTCGGCTTGCTATGCCAAATTCGCACCAACTGTTCTGGCTGTTGATACGGCAGCGGGCGCAAGACAACGCCGTTGACGACGCTGAAAATGGCGCTGGTTGCGCCAATGCCTATCGCCAGCGACAACACGGCGGCCAATGTGAATGCCGGATTTCTCAGTAACATTCGAACGCCAAACCGCAGGTCTTGAAACATTTCATCCTCCAGTCGTCGGGGTTGTAATAGCAGCGCATCCCAAAATGCTCCCAAGCTGCGCCGTAGCAAATCCAATTTGTTTCGCCAATTGAGCTTTTCCCATTCGGCCAGCAAGGTTTCGCGGTACCGCAACTCCGCTTCCCACTCTTGCCGCCAATCAGTTCGCAATCGGCGTGGCACAATTACGCCGATTAAGCGAATCAGCCAGAGCCAGAATCGAAGGGGGGGTGTATGTGTCGCACTACTCGTCATCCGTTTTACTCATCCCGAAGCGCAACCATCGGGTCAACGCGTGCGGCCCTGCGAGCTGGCAGGTAGCCTGCTAATACGGCAACCACGGTTAACAGCAATGCCGCAGACACCAGCGTCAGCGGGTCAGTTGGTTTCAGATTAAACAGCAGGCTTTTTGCCAGTGTTGTTGTAAATGCGGCAGCAATCAGCCCAACCGCCACGCCACCAAAAACCAAGACCAGCGCTTCGCGCATAACCAGCCACAGCACATTGCCGCTTTGCGCGCCGAGCGCCATGCGAATGCCGATCTCGTTTGTGCGCCGCGCGACGCTGTAAGACAGGACTCCATACAACCCTATGCAGGCCAGCAAAAGTGCGAGCACACCAAAGAAGGACGCGAGCCGTGCCACCAGTTGCTGCTGTGCGAGCGACCGGCCTACGTGCTCAGACAACGGCACGACGTTATCAATGGGAAGGTTCTGATTGACCTGGAAAATGGCTTGGCGGATTTGCGAGATGACAGATTCCGGCGCGCCGGAATACCGCACAACAAAATTATCGAGCGGGTCCGGACGCTGCCCGTGCGGGTAATAGGCCATCGGGCGCAACTCTTCAGTCAGGGAGCCATACTTGGCATCTTTCACCACGCCAATGACTTCAAGTTCGTCGCGAAAGTCAGCGTTTTTGCTAAACAGTTTGCCGAGCGGCGAACCATTCGGGAAAAAGCGGCGCGCCAAGGCTTCACTGATGACGGTGACTTTGGGAGACTGTGCTGTGTCTTGCGGGCCGAAACTTCGACCGGCGACCAGCGGAATGCCCATCGCGGAGAAATAGTCCGGGCCGATGACATTTTGCTTCACGCTTCGGCTTTGCCCTTCTGCAAGAGCTTGTTCGCGTGTGTAAATCGGGCTGGTCCATTGCCCGCCGCCGAAAACAAAGAATGAAAAGGACGCCGCCTGCACGCCGGGCACTTGTTTTACGCGTTCTTCCACTTCGCGCAGAAGTTGCGAAAGGCGCGCTTCTTTGTAGCCGGTTGTTGAGGTGTCTAGCCGGAAGAGCAGGGCATTTTGCTGATTGAAGCCCGTGGGCACGTTTTGCAAATTGATCAACGTGCGAACGAACAAACCCGCTCCGACCAATAACAGCAATGAGAGCGCGACCTGCGCAACGACAAGCGCTTTGCCGAGCGGGCTTTGGGCTGTTTGTTGCAGAGTTCCTTTTCCGCCTTTGAGCGCGGCGTTTGGTTCAAGCCGCACCGCGCGTAATGCTGGAGCCGTGCCGAAGATCAGCGCGGAAAATAACGACGCGGCGAAAGTGAACCCCAGAATGCGCAAGTTTGGCGTCACATCCAGTGGAAGCGGTTCCGGCCCGTTGGAAGCCCACA
>CAZXHW010000211.1:0-10631 GCA_964639915.1 uncultured Heliomicrobium sp. | reverse complement strand
GCGATAGAAGACAGAATCCCGCGGCTTGGGAACAACGATCACGCGGATTGCCGAGCCCTGACGAGAGAAAACCATTACCTCAGCAGAGTGCCCGGCCGACTGCGCCTGCACTGGCCCACGGTAAAACTCGTCAACGTTTTGCATGTCGCAGTCATCAATCTTGCGCGTGGCGTGATTCGGGTTGCCAGGGTCAATCGTGTGAATCCGGACCGGCTTCGAAAAGTCCGTTTCGCTCACATCGTAGGTGTCTTCATTCGCCTGCACTTGCAGATCAAAGTAGCGCTGCGACCAACCCGGAGGCGCATTGCCCATACGGTTCATCATCGCCTGCGCCACGTCTCCCGCCATCATCATAATCAGATCATCGGCTGGCTTGTGCGGGTCCGGATACTGGCAATCCATCCGTACTTCAGCGATGAGCCGGTTGTAGTCAATTCGCACTTATAAATACCGCAGCGCCAGGCCGTTAATAAGGACGTGCATCACGTTGTCCGCGATGATCAACAGCCAAACCGACAGCCAAACCGGATTCTCTTTGGGATAGCCTGTCGGCTGTGAATATGACCAGGTTGCCCATTCATCCATCGGCGCAAGGCGGTTTTTCGCAAACACGACGAACCGAGCCAGTCGCCAACGATCAATGACGAAGTGTGAACCGACAATTACAGCCAGCGCAGCCCAGGACGGACGAAACCATAAAAACGGCACTGCGTACGTCAAGACGTGACACAATGCCGCAACAGACTTTTTGGTTTTGTTGTTGGCCATCCAGTCTGACTGAAGAACGTAATCGCCGATGGCGTGAGTAACTAATTGGTCTGCGGAGAGCAGCATTTACTTTATGCCCTCTAGCTGCTCCACAAATTCAGGAACATCTTCCCCTTCCGACCATTCATCCCTCCCAGCAGGAGACCTTAACTTGACGCGAGTTCCGCTTGGGGCCCACTCCAAGACAAGAACCTCAAACAAATCAGTCCCTACCAACCTTGACTTGCGAACCAGCACGCGCGCGCCGACCGGCGCGCTGACCACCGTCAACCTTTGCACCGGATCTGGCGGAATAACATCCGGAAACGCTTGTTCCAGCGGAATCACTGTCGGCGGCGTACCATTAGGGCTTCCACTCATAATCAGCTCCTTCTAAAACATTGAGGCGCGGCGGCCAGATTTCAACTGGCAACCCACGGGTTATAGATCCGCTGCTCTGGCAATTGAGCTACGCCGCGCTTTGCCATTAACTCTGACGAGACGGCCTTCCGGATTTATTCTCCGGCTTTGAATCTTCTGGTTTCGGCTCTTCGGGCTTCGGTATGACCACAAGCCCCGCCTCTTTAAGACCTTCCGCCATTCCCCTGCCTACTTCGCGCCAGTCAATAACGGGAGCTTGGTTTTGGGTTACCATTTTTTCCATCAAGGCAGGCAGCGCGGAGATCGCGGCATGCTGATTTTCTGCAACCTGATTAAGCGCCTGATCGTGCGGCGTAACACCCGAAAAACGAAACAGGTTGCGCTCCCGTAAGGAAAACTTCTTCAATTCTCCATTCGCGCGCGCCGCGTTCGCTTCTTCCGCCTGCACACGCGACCAACTGGCCGCCTGGCTGACGGAATTCACAAGCTCTTCCAGAATGTCCGGAACAAGTCTTTTCACCAACTCGACCAATTCAGCATTAGCGCCGGTCGGCTTCATCGTCCCCACGCGCTCTTCTACGCGCGCAAATTGTTCCAGGTACTCTTCCGGCTTCAAAAACACTTTTCCTTCGAACAGAAGACCATTCAGATCCAACTGCTTCCAGGTGCGCGCCGGAAGGTTGTATAGATTCTGAACCTGAATTGCGCCTTGTGCGCCGTAACGACTGATCAAATTTTCTACCGTTGGAGCCGGTGGAATGCGAATTTCGCCAGATTGCGTTTCCTGAATGTAGTTCACCTCGCGAGCATCAAACGGACGATCTTTGAAAAAGAGCGTCAGATACGGAAGGCCCAATGCCTGCGGCAGATGTGGGATTAAATGAATTCTCCCCGCCTCCAAGGGAGGCACGCCGGATGGCGAAAGAATCAGCATCTTTTCGAACGGAGCGAAGACATAGCGCAACGCCGATGCGTCGGCCTGCGATTCCAATTGTTTTTGAACGTAGGATTCATACGTCAAAGCAGTGTCTAAAAGTCTGTTGTCTTGTTGTTGTTGCATAGTTTTAATTTGGGAGGGAATAAACGCGACCGTTGAAGGTGCTCAACAGGTCGGTTTTGACCATATAGGTTTCTTCTTCGTCCTCTTTCTTCAGTCGCGCCTGGTGAAGATCCATCATCATCCGCGCGATCTTCCACCGGTCACGATCTGTCGAACGCTCAAAGGGTTTCGATTCAAGCATCGGCGACAGCATCGCCATTTGCTCAGTGAGAAAGATAATGTCGGCTTGGTCTGGTGGACGGTACTTGCCCCAGCACTTCTTGCCGCTTCGCGACGACATCTCTGCGCAACAGGCATTCGCCTGCGACACCGGCAACAATCGCGGGTCGTGCTCCCAGATGGGCAATATCAATCGGTATTCGTGCTCAGTCCGATCTTCAACGAAGATCGTGCCATCTTGGTCGAAGCCAACCGACGACCGTTCTAACGCCGACTGGCGAGATTCTTCAGGGACCAACCCGACCACGGCGTAACGCGGAATCCCGTGATAGTCGAATTCCACGCCGACCACTTTCGTGTCTTCACCTGGAACGACTTCGCGCTTTGCCTTCACGCAACGAAACGGAATCCAGCGCTTGATGTACCGATCCCAACGCATAAACGTCGGCATCCAAATCAACAGAAGCCGCCTGGTTCCATCCGCCTCCACGCCGACCAGCTTGTCCAGTTCGGCCTGAAAGGCGTAATGATCAAGCTTGCTCAGCGGTGCCAGAATCGTCCGCGTCCAGTTATGCGAATTAAGTTCTGATCCGTCGTAGATGCTCATTTCTGATACGTCTGCAAGACGCCTCGCTTCTTGCGGTCAAGCTCTCTCTGCTTTGACCAATGCATGGCTTCTTCGACCTTTGTGAGCTGCAAAGAGTTTTCCCTGCAAGCAAATTCCCCCTTGCCCGCAGCACTCAAGAAGTCGTGCAAAATCAGCATCAGTGTTTGATTTCCAATGCCATTGACGCCGATCTGGCCCGGATGTCCTTCCTGCAAGCAAATCTCGCAGAACAGTTCGCGAGGTTTTCCCGGATCGGATTCCGTCTTTGGCTCGACTCCTTTTTTATAGATCCGATACAAATGCGGAACTCCACCTGCACCATCGGGGCCCGCGAAGACTTCTAAAAACTCACTCGTGAACGCATCTATCATCGGATGCGTAACTGGACGCATCCCTTCAATTTGAACTTCTGACATAATTCTCCTTTTCTTTATGGTTAACGTTTCCCCAAAGCAGTTGGGCTAGCCTTACGGCAGCCCAACCAATTGGAAGAGAAGGTTTTTGCCATTCGGCTGCGCAGCCGGAATGACAGCAGTTACTCGCTTATTCGATGGATCGTCTGTTAAGACAACAGTTGGGCTTGCACCTTCAAACCAGAGCAACTTCGAGATCAGGCCATAGGGCAGATTCACCGTTGAGCCTACGCCGTCGCCGTTCACCCAATACTTAACGCTAATCAATCCAGGTCCCTTGTCGCGGAAAGCCTTACTGCCACCGGGGTGCAAAATTTGCGTTACATTGTTTGCCATTCGCTTTCTCCCAAAAAAATGGGGAGACGCCCTTTCGGACGTCTCCCGTAAGTTCACCCTTCAAACAGAACAAAAATCTGAATTAGGTTGACGTGTAATAATTGGCTAACGTCGGCGCATTCGGGTCCACGTACAGATTGGTCACGACCGCCTGATTCCCAGCATTCTCCAGCATCCAGTTCCCGGCAGCGCCATAGTTGGTGTACCAGGCACCTTTGCCGTAACTGCCGCCGCCGGTCGCAGCCATCTGACGCCAGACATTTCCATCGGTGCTGATGATGCCCGGAGGTTGCTCCTCGCACTCCACCATATCGGCGAGATTGACCTGATAGAGACGATCCGCGCAGATCGGCGGAAACTCTTCAAATCCAACTCCACGATAGCGGGCGTTTTTGACCGTCGTGTCGAGGGTTTCCCCGCCGCCGTTGTTGATCTGGAACATTGCCCAGGCCGAGCGGATGTACTCCAGGCGCTCTGCGAAGGCCGTCAGGGTTGCGTACGGCA
The DNA here is from genome assembly GCA_964639915.1 of uncultured Heliomicrobium sp. Taxonomy (GTDB): domain Bacteria; phylum Acidobacteriota; class Blastocatellia; order RBC074; family RBC074; genus RBC074. Next base: position 6,424 of record CAZXHW010000211.1, on the reverse strand, counting down.
CATCGTCGGCCGAACCTTGGCGCAAGCGCTGCTTGGCGTTAATTCGCTCCAGCACCCAGTTGTTGAGCGACGAGCTCTGCGCATCCAAAGTCATTGACTGATCTTCGTAGCTACCCGTGACATTCTTACCCTGCCAGATGCCGGTTTTCGATCCCGACACCAAGAGCGGCAGACCGTACGGCATCTGAAACGCTGATCCTTTCGGGACGATGATGTTTCCAACCACCGGCACATTCGCCAGCACTGGCGAGAAGGTGATCGTGTTGGTGATGCGGTTGATATTCGCGCGATCGGCGTAAGCAATTCGAAACGTGTTGTTGACCACACGCGTTGTCGGATTGACTTCGTCGTAATCCACTTCCGCGAAGATCATCGCAGCGCCATTGCCGTTGGCCGGATTGCCGTTCCAGGTAGTCGAAAGCGGCATGCTGGCCGTGCTCGGCGCGCCGCTGACGACGGCCAGGCGGCCGGAGCAATCCGACGTGGCAAAGTAAAAATCGAGCAGCCAGCCCAAGCCTTGTGCCAGCATTTTCAATTCTTCTGACATCTTGACCAGGTTGCCCTTGTCCTGACTGTCATAAGCGCGCTTGGTCGCCTGATCAATTGCGTACGTCAAATACACCCACGTGCTGATTTGCCGATATGCTCCGACGTGGAACTGGGAACGACCCGGGAAATCCATATCAGACGGCCCAAACTTCGCCTGAATGGAGTTGTAATCGTACTGACGGACTTCCGTGCCCGCCGGTCCGATGGTTTCTTTTCGCGCGAACTGCTTCGCCTTTTGAAGCAAAGGCGATTTCTGGTTCGTGATATTGCCGAGGGTCCGGCGCACGTTGACCATAAACTTCTGGTCAACGTCGCCCCCACGATACGACTCGTATGCTTGCGGCATAAAAAATAGCTCCTATGATTGCGAGATAAAAAAAATGGGAGTCTCCCTGCGGAAACTCCCCCTAAGCACGAATTACGAAAGGTATTAACTAACCAAATAAAGCGTCAGTAATAGATTGGCCGTTCGGCAGTTGCATACCGCCGCCTGCTCGCGGTTGCTGTTCTTGGCCGATCACGCGCGTTTGCTGTTGCTGTTGCCCCTGCTGCTGTTGCTGCTGCTGCTGTCCGCCATTTCCCGGCTGAGCTTGTTGGACGCGCTGACGGCGCGCTTGTAAGTGAACGGAATACTGCTGTTCGGCGAGGATTCTAAGCTCATTCATCGCCTGCTTGATCGCAAATTGGGAGCCAGTCTTATTGGCTTCTACCAAGGCCTGATAACCACGAATGGCGCGCACTCCCAAGACGCGCTCCTGCTCATTTGTCGCATAGTTGTGGAGCGCCGCATTGGCGAACCGCTCCAATTCCTGCGCAGCGCGCGCATAAATGTCGCGCACAATTTCCGGATGAATGTTGTCAGCTTTGGCTCTTGCTTCAATGATTTGATCGTACTGCGCCGAGAGCTGTTGCTCGGTTTGCTGATACGCACGTTGTACGACTTGCTGGGACTGCCGCTCGTCGTCTAGGCGTATCTTCTCCTGATCGGCCAGCCCTCGCTGATAGTCGCTTTCGGCGCGTTGAAGATCCTCGATTGCGACCTCCTTCGGCATATATCCGTCCGCAACCTGGCCGACCATCCAATTTCTGCGCACTTCCGTCATTCGGCCAAACGCGCCTTGCAGCTCTTGAGGAATCTGTTGCAAGAACTGGCGACCGGCTTCATCGTTCACATACTGATGACCATAACGGGCAAAATCGCGCAATCCTGCCAACTCCTCTGCCGTTGTCGGCAACCCTTCGGCGCGCAGCACGCTCTCCCGGAGATTCTTGACCAACTCTCCTTCGTGTGAACGCACGACCTCTTTCACCAGCGCGTCGTACGCCTGCGTATCAAACTGGTAAATTTGATCCAGAAAATGCCCTTGCGGCGTCCTGCCTTCAGGAATTTCCCCAATTCCCATCAGCCCAAACGCCATATCGGTCAGCGCACTAACATTTTCTGCGCCATAGGTTTCAACATAAGCCTGTAACCCTGTCGGCAAGGCCGGTGCTACTGGCGCTTCGACGGCCGGAGGAGGTTCGGCACCTGGATCTACTGGCGGCGCGACTGGCGGTTGTGCCTGCTGTTGTTGCGTGTCCTGCGCTGGTGGCAGCTCCCACGTATCCATCGAAGGCTCAAGAACGGCTGGCGGTTGCGATGAACCTGCAGGAGTCGAAAAAGATGCGGGAGCCGATGCGTCTGGCGCACTAACCGGCTCAGACTGGAAGAGTTCATTTACAATTTGATTGTCCATAGGTCACAAAAGAAAAGGCCCGCCAGGAACTCCCAGCGGGCAACGGTTAACTTGAATTTTCAGGAGCGACTAAGCAGCGAGTTTGGCCATCAATGGCGACTCGGCGAACAAGCGTTTCACTGTTCGCTCAAAGTCAGTACGAGGCTCGTTGCCAGCGCGAACGTGATATACGCTTTCGGCATACATCTGCTTCGTATAGCCCGCAAGCATGTTCCAGGGCGGGAAATCTCCATCTACGCCTTTCACAAATTCGCGGTATGCGACACTAATGGTGATAGTGAGGCCTGCGACACTTTCACGGATGAATGCCGTTTCTTCCTGCTCTTCAAGGCCATAGTTCACGAATTCGCCGGTTTCGACCTTCGAATCATTTGGGGACGGAACTGATAAATGGGAAGCCAATTGAGCCTCTAAATCTCTACTGTGAGCATAAACCAGTTCATACTTCGCGCGCAGCTCCCGTGTCCGCTCAAACGCTTCCGACCAGCCGTAATCACCCTGCTTTAGGTCCGGAAGCTCACTCCGGCTAGGCATCGCCCCTCCCGTTGCCGCCCTCAAACAACCTGCCAATTGAACTTCCAACTGTTCAGCGCGCGCCTTCTCAGCAGCCAGCGCAGACTCCAGTTGTTCGACCTGACTGTTACCAACGGAATTCGCTTCTTCAGCTTTCGGCTCTTCAGCCGTCGCGGGTTTGACCTCTTCAGCTTTCAACTCTCCATCTTTCGCTTTTTTACCCATAACGCTCCTTTACTGGTTTGCAGTTTGTGCCGGCGCTTGTTTCCCTGCTCCTTGCCCCGCCGCCGGAGGCGGTAGCATCGGCGGTTTCTGGTTCTCTGCCGACATACCCGACGATACGGGCGGTGCCAACAATCCCTGTCCAATTGCTGCAATCGAAGCCAGCCCATCGCGCATCTGCATTAGCGCCAGGGCGTGCTCGATGATGTAACGATCCATTACTTCGATGACGAACGGATGGTAGCCTTGCGCATCTCGCCGCGTGCGAACGTCCTGCCACCACATCGCTTTCATTTCGTGGTGCGGATCGAACAAAACTATCGGGTTCAGCGCATACAATTCATCTGGCGACATTGCCATCGGGGCTTTCTCGCGGATCTGTTCCAAAATCTCTTCACAATCCGCAATCCGCTCGTTGCGGCGATCTGTCATCAGGTCAATTCCAAAGACCTGATTGATTCGCTTCACCAGTTGCGGATTGGCAATTCCAGCCTGCTGCGCAACTCCATAAACCTCCATGCCCATCTTGAACGCCACTTGCTGCTTGTGCGTCAGATTCGGCAGCCAGGAATCCTTTTCGACGTGCATTTCTATCGAACCCATCAAATCAGCGCGTCGCAATTCTCTGGAAATACGCCGCCGCTTGTCCTCGTCGGTAACACCAATCAGCACCACCTCGCCGTAATTGTCTCTTCCCAACACAAAGGCATGTTCCAGCAGGCGCAGTTGGAAAATTGCAAAATTTGCAAGCTGCAAACTGTTGACGCGTGCGTTCCGATCTTCGCCGATGTTCGCGGCCGTGGCAGTTTCCGGGTCAACGGATTGATCTTCAGCGCCCAGGTAGGTTTCCGTGCCAGTAATGCGCCGCTGTTCAGCGGTGAACAGGCTGATTAAATCGCTGATGCCGCTGTTCAACGACGGCGCAGGCATGAGGCCCATAGCGTGACCGATTGAGGCGTTCTCGCCCAGCGCTTTCAATTGCGCCAGCTTGATGCGAATCGTGCGATCATCGCGATTGAAGAGCCGACCATCCGGAAAGACTTCATCCACGACGGCCAATGAGGGCTGTAACGTTTTCAGCGCACCATCAAACGCACCCGACAGCAACACGTTTGTCCACTTCTGATAATCCGGCGCTTCTTCGTTCCCGCGCGCAATCGCCTTGCCGGGCGAAATATCGTATTCGCCTTCAATAAAGCGGTCCTTATGAGACTCTTTATAAACGTCAAGGGGCTGCGCCAACCCCGGAGCCGTCTTGAAACACAAACTCAAGCAGGCCTCACTCAACCGCACGCCCGCCGGAATAACTTCCCCGTTCGACAATGTCTTCGGCGTTTTCAGCGCTACGAAGTGCAGCATTTCTTTTTCGTAGTAAAACCGCTGAACCAGGACACTTTCATCATCCTGCCCACTCCCGCCGCCACCACCAAAACTACGTTGCTGCTCGGCACGCCGTAAAATTCGCCCTGGATGGAGCATTTCCTCATGCTGCCAGTGGTCGCTCGTTTGCGATGGCAACTTGACGTTGTACTTCGCTTCGACGACTTCTTTTACTTCGTCGCGCTCGTGATAGAACCATGGAGAGAGGTCTTTGCCGACCGTCAGGCTAAATCGAGCGGCCCAAGTCGGATCAAAAATACATTCCACTTCACCAGCTTCCCGCCATTCAGAACCGGTTTGCTCCATAAACGGCTCGACGCCTCCAATTTCGTGCCGTTGCACGTAAGACGAGCCACACGCGGCACAGCCCGGTACCGCCTGCTCCGGAGATGCCGTGTTGAGTTCACCGCATTGTAGGCATTCCACCATTACCATCGGCGACTGGCTGATCTGCTGGTACGTCGGCACCAACTCCTGCCCGCGCTTATTGTCACGATCAAACCAGACTTCGGCGCGGTAACGGCCGTGGAATTGCGCGTGCTTTGCCCATCGTTGCAGCCTGTCAGCCGTGAACCAAAGATAGTTAATGTGGTCCCGAAAGGCGTCAGCCGCATCAATCCGGCGCTGCTCGCGCGTCGGATCTGCGTCTTTCACAATCACATTGACCTTGGGATTGGCCGACATGAACATTGCGGCCTGCTCGTTGGAGTAAGGCCGAATCCGATTGACCACAAAGATGCGGTGCCGATTTTCTTCGGAAATCTCTTTGACCTTATAGCCAAGCCCGTCCCTCGTTAGCGCCTGATGACCTTCATTGAAAAGTTCGTGCCGCAGGCCTTTGCGCAAAATTGGCGACCATAGGGATGATTGCCGACGAAACATCAACTCATTTTGACGATGAAAGTATTCGTCAAATTCAACGAGTTGGACCTGATCGCGCTTGAGCTGCTCAAAGTCCACACCAGCGGCATACAACCCTTCGGTTAGCGATGCGAGGTTCCCTGCTTCTTGTCCTGCTGAAATCATTAGCACCAAAGCGCGGAATGCCGATAAGCATTCCACTCAAACGCCATACGGAGGCACTGATCAATAAGCCCTTGCACAGCGCCGCGCTCAGAGCGCGCTAGAACTATATTTACGGGCTCTGTCGCGCAGAGAGTCATTCCCTTCGCAAGCCATATCCGGCAATCACTTCCTGTCGGCGGGGTAAACAATTCAACGCGGACGTCATCTCGCGCCACCGATGGCAGTACCAGATTTAACTTATCCAAAATTTCAACTTTCGTACCCATACACAAAAGAATCAGGCGTAAGCCGACGCCAAGCCGACATTGACCTTGCAAAATTTGCGGCTACGCCGTTGGTTGGCGCGTAACTCCCCTTCAATTGCCCGATACAAATCATCAACGGTTGAGTCGTCGGCCAGGTAACCAGCTTCAGCCATGGCTTCGCGCATCCGATCCGGAGCGAGCCAGCATTTTTCATTCACCAGGCCAGAGGTGCCAGACTCCTTAATACCCAACCGACGCAGTTCGCCGGACGTAATTCCGTCGCAACGTATTCCGCCAGCCTTCCGAATCGCTGTCAGAAACGGCGTGGAATCTTGATCAGCGTCGCCGAGCGTCGGCACGAGCCGGTCAAAGATTGCCCCCGCCTCATAAAAGCTTTGCAGCTTCGGGACATCGCCTTCGGGATTCACCACTGCGCCAGGCTCAAACAGTGGCGTGATTGGAGCCTTTTTACTCATACGCAAAATGCTTCAATCGGCCGCTGGTCCCGATACTTCCGGTGATACCAGTAATCCACTTCATCAGCGATCATTCCCCTGGCCGTTTCCGGGTCTATCCAATGCTCGCGAAACCATTCGTGGTCTTCTTTGGTCCAGTCAGCCTTATCCAGCCGAAACCCTTTCCGCTCCACGATCTGATTGAGCGTTACCGGATCGCTGCTCACAGTTGTCGGGATGATCGGCTGCGGAAATAGCACGCCGACTTTCTTCAGAAACTCTGTGCGGTAAAAGCCGC
>CAZXHW010000210.1:0-10643 GCA_964639915.1 uncultured Heliomicrobium sp. | reverse complement strand
GCGGCTTGACCCAGCAAAAACCGCAACAACCAATTGCCTTGTTTGCTGATGCCGCCGAATTTGACTTTGCCGGCGCTGGATTTCTCCAGCGGATCGAGCCCGGCAAAAGCAGTGACTTGCTTGCTCAAGCGTGGGAAACGCTCGACGTTGCTAGCGTATGCACAACCGCCAGGCCCGTTAAGTAGCCGACGCCTTTTTGCGTGCGCAGTAATTGAACGTTGGCATCCGCGTCTGCTTTTTGTTTGAGCAAACTTTCGAGTTCCGCAATCTGTTTGTCGAGTTGCGCGAGCAAATTGAACAGTTGGGTTCGCAACAGATCTTGCACATCGTTGACCTCGCAAGCCTTGAGTGCGGCTTGAAAGACCCGGTTTTTGACGTGGCCTTTGGGCAAGCCGCAACTGTGCGCCAGAGCTTGCAAGCGGTTGTAAGTCTGCGTGCGCTGGCGAACGAACCGGTTGCGCAGTTGCAGAATGTCCAACACCTGCTGGCTGTTGGCACTGCGCCGCCAGAGCGTTGGGAATTCGTTTTTGAGCAACAAGTCCAACAAGAGTTCGGCATCGCGCTTATCGGATTTATGCCGCGAGCGCGCTCTGGCACGAATCGTGGCCGGATTCCCGACGCGCAATTGATGCCCGGTTTCGGAAAGCAAGACTTCAAACCAGACCGCATTGGTCGAAGCTTCAATCCCGACAATTGCCCTGGGCATCGCTTCATAAAACGCTCTGACGGCAGGCGTGTTGTGCAACAACTGCTGCGTCTTGATTTCGCCAGTTTGGAGATCGCACCACGCGGCAGTTTGCTGGTGTGGATGAAAATCAACTCCGATGTAAAATTCCATCACGGTTTCTCCTTCAAAGAACGACTCTGACTTGTCAAACTCATGATAGTTCGACGTTGGAGAAACCGTCTTTAGGACATCAGAGAGCGCTGAGGGAAATTGGCAAAACACCCTTTCTCAGTGAACTCCGTGGTCTCTGTAGCTGAAAATGAATTGGCCTTAGATTCATTGCTGAAGGAAACATCATGAAAAAGTCTTCCTGTTTTTGCCGCTTGGGTTTGTTGTTACCGTTTGTGGTTTTACTCAGTTTGGTCGCGTTTGCCGATACCTATCCTCGGCAGCCAGGAGTTGATGCGCTGCATTATGCCTTTCGGCTGACGCTCAGCGATGACAACGACGAAATCACTGGTGAAGCAACGATTGATGTGCGCTTCACGCAAGCCGACATTCGCGAAGTCTCCTTCGATCTGGCTTCGGCGGCAGACGGCAAAGGCATGACCGTTTCCGAAGTGACTTCCAGTGGAGCCGCGCTTTCGTTCAAGCATCAAGCTGATCGGTTGACCATCACGCTTGCCGCTCCCGCTAAAGCCAACACTCGCCAGCAATTCATCGTTCGTTACCGAGGTATTCCTGCCAATGGATTGCGCATGCTGAAAAACAAATTCGGCGAGCGTGTCTTTTTCAGCGAAAATTGGCCGAACAATGCGCGCCAATGGCTGCCGATGGTTGACCATCCGTACGACAAAGCCACGTCGGAATTTATCATCACCGCGCCGGTCAAATACCAGGTCGTAGCCAATGGGTTGTTGCAGGAAGAAACCGACCTCGGCGATGGGCGCCGCCTGACGCATTGGAAACAGAGCGTGCCGATTGCTTCGTGGTTGAATGCCATCGGCGTAGCGCAGTTTTCGGTTCATCACGCCGGACAGGTGAAAGGCGTTGAACTGCAAACCTGGGTGTACCATCAGGAACGCGAAATTGGCCCTGCGTGGTTTGAGACGAAATCCCGTCAGGCAATGGAATTTTTCAGCGAACACATCGGCCCGTACTCGTACGAAAAACTGGCCAACGTCGAAGCCGCTGGCTTTGGCGGAGGAACCGAACACGCCAGCGCTATTTTTTACGGCGAAAAATCCATTCTGGAGCGTCCGGATTCAGGCTTGATCGCCCACGAAATCGCGCATCAATGGTTCGGCAATTCCGTCACGGAAAAAGACTGGGACGACGTTTGGCTGAGCGAAGGCTTTGCTACGTATTTCACCTTGCTGGTAAGCGAACATTACGAAGGCCGCGATGCCTTCGTCGCCGGTTTGCAGCGCAGCCGCGAACAGGTCTTCACCTTGGAAAAACAACTTCCCGGCACCGCCATCTTGCACAACAATCTGTCAGACATGAAAAAGGTTCTCAACCGCATCATTTACCAGAAAGGTGGCTGGACGCTGCACATGCTCCGCGGCCTGATCGGCACAGATAAGTTCTGGGCAGGCATTCGTGATTATTACGGGCGTTATCGCAACAGCAGCGCTACGACCGAAGATTTTCGCCGCGTGATGGAAGAACATTCTGGAAAAGATTTGTCCTGGTTTTTCAACCAATGGCTGGCGCGACCTGGTTCGCCAGTCGTCGAAGGCAGTTGGCATTACGACGCCACAACCAAAAAGATCGTCGTCGAACTTTCGCAAACGCAACCTGGCGAAGCGTATCGGCTGCCATTGGAACTCGGCATCACTGTTGACGGCACACCGCAAACACGAATCGAAAAGATTGAACTGACGCAAAAACAACAACGCTTTGAAATTACCGCTGACAAAGAACCGTCTAAAGTTTTACTAGATCCCAATACTTGGGCTTTGATGGAATCGCGTTTCGCCAAACGATAACGACCCAAACAAGAAGGACTCTTCATGAAACGACTTATTGCTTTGATCTTTTTACTGCTGCCAACCGTGCTGGTCGCGCAAACACCGCATTATCAATCGAACTTTCCGCCGGAAGAATTTCAGGCGCGCTGGGCGAAGCTCTATGCGCAAATTGGCGACCGAGCCGTGGCGATTGTCCAAGGCGTTCCACTGGCCAGAGGCTTCAACTTTCCGCGCCAGTCGAACGAGTTTTATTACTTGAGCGGGATTGAAACTTCGGGCGCGTATTTATTGCTGGATGGCCGCACGCGTAAATCCACGCTCTTTTTGCCGCCTCGCAACGAACGCTTGGAACGCAGTGAAGGCAAAGTTCTGTCGGCAGAAGATGCCGAACTGGTTAAGAAGTTGACCGGCGTGGATGCCGTTGCTAGTTCCAAAGCGATGGGCGAAGAATGGCTTGGCGAATTGATGAAAGCGCCTGCGCCAGTGATTTACACAATGTTCACACCGGCGGAAGGCGGCGCCGAAAACCGCTACGAATTACAGAACGCGAACGCCGCCATCGCTGCGGATTACTGGGATGGCCGTTTGTCACGGGAAGCCAATTTCATCAGCTTGCTGCGCACGCGTGCGCCACGGGCTGACGTGCGTGATCTGACGCCAATCCTGGACGAAATGCGCAGTGTGAAAAGCCCGCGTGAAATCGCATTGATCCGTCGCGCTTCACAATTGGCTGGTCTTGGAATTCTGGAAGCGATCAAAAGCACGAAAGCCGGTTTGTACGAATATCAGCTTGATGCCGCGGCGCGGTATATTTTTCTGGCAGGCGGCGCGCGGCTGGAAGGCTATCGTTCGATTACAGCATCCGGCATGGCGAACATCTGGAACGGACATTACTATCGCAACAACGCACAGTTGAAAGACGGCGATTTGGTGCTGATGGATTTCGCTCCGGATTATGTTTATTACACTAGCGATGTAACGCGAATGTGGCCGATCAATGGAAAGTATTCGCCCGCCCAACGCGAGTTGTTGCAATTCGTGTTGGAGTACCGAAACGCAGTTCTGAAGCTGATTCGCCCCGGTATTACGACTAAAGCCATCTACGACCAGGCACGCATCGCTATGGAACCCGTGCTGCAACGCACAAAATTTTCCAAGCCCGTCTACGAACAAGCCGCGCGCAAGATGCTGGAAACCGGCGGCGGCACCCTTTCGCATCCGGTCGGGCTGGCTGTGCATGACGATGGCCCGTACAACCGCGATGTGCTCAAAGTCGGGCACGTCTTTTCGATTGATCCGCAACTCTGGGTACCGGAAGAAACGTTGTACATCCGCTACGAAGACGTGATTGTCATTACCGAGACCGGCTATGAAAACTTCACGGAGTTTTTGCCAACAGAGTTGAATGATCTGGAAAAGCTGGTTGGACAGGGCGGCATCGGGTTGAAGCTGCAACCTGCACCTGACCAGGAACTGAGAAAACGTCCGTAGCAATTGGCTGAAATGACCTCAGAACGCGACAGCAATTTTCAACCACCTGAAGTTGTATTGCCGTGTCCGGATTTGGCCGAAGCAATCGAGTTTTTCACCAATCGTCTCGGCTTTCGGTTGGACATGATTGTACCGGCGGACGCCCCGCGTGCAGCGTTAGTGTCCGGGCACGGCATCAGTTTGCGGCTGGAGTCGGGCGAACTAAGTGAAGAGGTCGCGCCCCTTGCGGAAAGATTGATTGTCAGCCGGATGGCTTCTGCTGATGCCTGGCATATCGGGCGAGCCGGGATGCAATACCGCGATTTGATTCCCGGAAGGCTAGGCGGGCGGTTTGTTGCTTCACACATTCGCATTCCCGATGGTGGCGAAACGCCGGATTACGTTCACTACCACAAAGTCCGTTTCCAGATGATTTACTGCAAAGCCGGTTGGGTGCGTGTGGTGTATGAAGACCAAGGCGATCCGTTCGTGCTGAATCCGGGTGACTGTGTGCTGCAAGCGCCGGAAATTCGACATCGTGTTCTGGAATCTTCACCGGGATTGGAAGTCATCGAAATTGGCAGCCCAGCGATTCACGAAACCTATGCTGACCACGAAATACAGCTTCCTACTGGACGCCTGTTGCCAGAACGGCCGTTTGATGGACAGCGATTCGTTCGCCACATCGCTAGTGCAGTTGGTTGGACAGCTTCGCCAATCGCAGGATGCGAAATGCGCGATATGGGAATTGCGGCGGCTACGAATGGGTTGGCTTCGGCGCGAGTGTATCGGTTTGCGGAAGCTGCTTCTGGAATGACGCATCAGCACAAAGGCGAATTTTTGTTTCTGTTTGTGTTGAATGGAAAGCTTGGTTTTGCCAGCCGCGAAGAAGGGAACCATCAATTGCAGGCTGGTGACAGTTGCGTCATTCCCGCTGGCCTGGAGTTTTCGTTGCGGGCAGGAGCGGAGCTTGAGTTGTTGGAAGTAAGCTTACCCGCAAACCTGCCCTTCAAGGAATAGAGGTACTTTATTTGTCTTTACATCTAGCTGATGCCTTGTTCCGCGTTAGCGGCATTATGAATTTAGCCGTGGGTGAAACCCACGGGATTCGAAGCGGAAGCTTTCACGTCGCGTCAGCGACGTTTGAATTCAGGCATCGCTGACGCGATGCAAGGAATTCGCCCAATTGGACCGTGGGTTTCACCCACGGCTAAGTTCAGCCATCGCTACGCGATGAAGAGGTAAGAATTGCCCCAACTTATTATTTGGCTGTTTTCAATAAAGAAGACGGGCAAAGTGGTTCCAACGAACATTCGCCGCAATTCGGTTTGCGCGCTTTACAGACGCGGCGACCGTGCCAGATCAGCCGGTGCGAAAAATCTATCCATTCCTTTTTCGGCACCAACTCCATCAAATTTTGTTCAATCTTCACGGCGTCTTTGTTTTTTGTCAGACCGAGCAATTGCGTCAAGCGCCCAACATGCGTGTCCACGACGACGCCGGTTGGAATGCCAAAGGCAGTGCCTAAAACTACGTTGGCAGTCTTGCGGCCTACGCCAGCAAGTTGCGTCAGTTCCTCTAGCGTCTTTGGCAGTTCGCCGTTGTGTTTTTCCAGCAACAGCTTGGCAGTTGTTTGAATGGACTTGGCTTTGTTGCGGAAGAAGTTGACGGAGCTGATGTCTTTTTCAAGCTCGGCCGGATCAGCAGCGGCAAAGTCGGCCACACTGCGATACTTTCTAAACAGCGTAGCAGTGACAGTGTTGACTCGTTCGTCGGTGCATTGCGCCGACATGATGGTGGCGACCAAAAGCTCAAATGGGTTGCTGTGGTTTAACGCACACTCGGCTTCAGGATAAGTCTTTTTCAGCGCACTGATGATTTTCTGCGTGCGGTCTTTAAGCTGCTCCTTGGTTTCTTTCATCGTTATGAAATCAGTTCTCGTACGACTTCGCCGTCGTTGATGGTGGCGCGTTCGTTGCGGCCATTGTGGAAGTACGTTGTCTTCAGATGGTTCAAGCCCATCAAGTGCATGATCGTCGCGTGCAGATCATGAACGTGCGCGCGTTTTTCAATCGCCTTCAGGCCGATTTCATCGGTTACGCCTATGATCTGGCCGCCTTTGATGCCAGCGCCCGCCATCCACATCGTAAATCCCCAAGGGTTGTGATCCCGTCCGTCTCCTTTTTCGTTGAAGGGCGTACGGCCAAATTCTCCTCCCCAAACAACCAGCGTCGAATCCAGCAAGCCAGTCGCTTTCAAATCAGCCAGCAAACCGGCGATGGGTTTGTCCACGCTCAGGCACATCTTGGTGTGATTGCCTTCCAGATTGTTGTGAGCATCCCAGGCGCTGCCCGAACCAGAATACAACTGCACGAAGCGAACGTTGCGTTCGACCAATCGCCGAGCCAGTAAACACATTGTGCCGTATTTGGCTGTCGCCGGATTGTCCATTCCATACAGATTCTTCGTTGCTTCAGATTCTTTGGTCAGGTCAACGGCTTCCGGAGCAGCGGTCTGCATTCGATACGCCAGTTCGTAAGATTTCAGCCGCGCCAGCAATTCTGTGTCATCGGCTTTATCGGTGGAAAAGCGTTCGTTCATCCGCGCGATCAAATCGAGTTTGCCAAGCTGTTGGGCTTCGCTGACGGTTTCTGGCGGTTTCAAATGAAAGATTGGCGCGTCGCCTGTGCGGAACTGCGTGCCTTGGTAAACGGCGGGCAGGAAGCCCGCGCTCCAGTTTTTCGGACCGCCAAGAACTTCCTTGTCATCGGCCATCACAACAAAAGCGGGCAGGTTTTGATTCGAAGTCCCAAGACCATAAGTCGCCCAAGCTCCAAGCGAAGGCCGTCCGGCCAGAATCGAACCTGTATTCATCTGGCAAACCGAACCGACGTGGTTCAGCCCATCTGCCCAACAGGAACGAATGATCGCCAGATCGTCTACGTATTGGGCTACGTTGGGGAACCAATCGGAAACGGGGATGCCGCTCTGGCCGTAATGCTTCCAGGTGCGGCGGCTGGGCATAATTGTGTTCGAAGCCGTGCCCATCGCGGTGATTGGACGACCGAACGATTCCGGCATTGGTTTGCCAGCCAATTTGTCTAGTGCGGGTTTTGGATCGAAGGTGTCAATGTGGCTGACGCCGCCTTCCATAAACAGAAAGATGACGGATTTGGCTTTGGGCGTGTGATGAGGCTTTTTCGGAGCCAGCGGATCAACCGACTTTTGATCAAAAGCGAATCCATCTTCGGCCAGCATTGAAGCCAGCGCCAACGAACAAAGGCCCGCGCTGGATTGCGAAAGAAAGTTGCGGCGATTGAGCAGCGCGCGAGTTTCAGCAGATAGCGTTTCCTGGTTTGAACGTTTCATCTCGGCTCCTCAATTGACGTAAACGAACTCGTTTGAATTCGTGACAGTGGCGTGAAGTAAGCTCTCTTAGCAAGCTCGTAAGCTCTTATTCTTCAACAGAAAAGCCGCCTTCCAGGTTCCATCGAAGCGGCAAAGCTTCTAAAATTTTTCTTTTTGTTTCGTTTGAGAGCCCGGTCAAATCCTGTGCGAGAAGTGCAATAAGGTCAAGTACGGAATTCAAGCTTTCCTCTCTGCCCTGCTGATCTTGCTGCTGCCGCCGCAGATCAGTAATTCGAGTGGTTATCCCACGTCGCTCTCCGGCAATTATCTCCATCTGATGCTCGATGTGTTCGGCGATAGAATCTGATGCGGTTCTTAGGCGTCCCGCCAATCGCTCCAGCTCGGCAAGCTTTGTTTGGTTGGCCTTTTCCAGTGACTCGATTTCTCCTGTCATGCCTTCGGTCTTTTCAAGCTGTTCGCCTTCCAGGACGCTTCGAAGTCGTGACGGGTTTCGAACCAGTGATTCAGCGGTTGCCCATACCTGCTGCTCAAGTTCTTTTGCATTGCGTCGGCGTGCGTGACACGTACGCGACTGAAATGACCGGGCCTCTTTGTCCTTTCGTGCGCACTGGTAGTAGCCGTATACCGGGTTTCCCTGTCGGTCCTTGGTTCGGACGAAGTGTACCGTGTAGTTGCAGGCTTGGCATCGCAGTAGGCCGCGCAACAAGGCGAAGGTTCGCTCCTGTCTGGCCTTGATGCCTTTGTTGTTCCGCATGAGCCTGTTGATTCGGTCCCATCTCTTAGGCTCGATGATCGGCGGATAAGCGTCTTCAGACAGCTTGATCCAGTCCTCTTTCGCGCGCGCTCGGACGATGCCTTCGCTTTTTTTGCGCGACCATCGCCAGCCGTACCCTTCTCCTTTGTAGGATGGATCTAGGAAGAAACGGCAAATCGCCATCGAAAACCAGCTTTGCTTCCTGGGCGATGGAATGCCTTCCCGGTTGAGTTGCTGTGCGATCGTGTAAAGCCCTCTGCCTTGTTCGATTTCATCTGCACAGCGGCGAATGATCGCGGCTTCTTCCGGAACGATCTCCGCTTTGCCGGTCAGGCGGATGCGTCTATAGCCAAATTTATTCGGGCCGGAGTTGGGTATCTTCCCTTCCTTCATTCGCCCAAGGCGACCAGTCCATGTGCGCGCGACAATGTCCGCGACTTCTGAACTGGCTTTATGGCCGTCAATCAGGATCTCGACCTCCTGCCCAATCGTGGCGGCCGTCAGCTCGATCTGTTTTTTTACGAGGAATAGTTTGGTGTTGGCCTGCCGGCATCGTGTGGAGATGTAGAAAATGTCTGAGGCTGCTTTCCCGCGGAGCATTCGATCCTGTACCCATGCGTAAACAATTTTGGGATCTTCGTTCAGCTCAAGTCGCTGCCAAAGAATTTTCAGCTCCGGAATCTTGAACACGTCCACGCCACTGAACTGGACGCGGAAGATGTTTTCCGGTGGGATGAGTACCCCGTCTTTTTCAGCCTGCTCAAGACAGCCAAGCACCTGTTCCTTGATCGAGTAAATCTCTTTGTCATACTCATTGGACTCGCGCGCCCATATGAAACCTGTTTTTTGCTGCATCGCTTTTCATTTTGCCCACTAGCGGCAAACCTGCCTTCTAGGGCTGGATTTATGAATTTAAAAGTCAAAACCTCGGTCGAAGGTTTTGCAAATTTTGCAACGGGACAAAATTCAAAAACATTTTGCCCTGCTCACTAGTGGCAATGCGCGCTTCCCAGAATCGAACATTCACCCACTGTCAGGCAACTCGGACGAAACAGCCAGTTGCCTGCTAGCGGGCAAACGTCATTTTTCGACCAGCGGGCAAACGTTGTTTCGACTGCCCGCCGACCATTGCCCACTAGTGGGCAAGTCGCCAAAACCACCAATTGCCCGCTAGTGGGCAATTCAGGGAAACCGCAATTTGCCCACTAGTGGGCAAATCTCATAACATAAATAAAATCAGCAACTTAACAGAAATTGCCCACTAGTGGGCAATTTCCTCCGACAAGCCAGCGGGCAGTGTCAATTTTCAATTTGCCCGCCGATCAAATCTGCCAATAATCCAGGAGCGTTTGCCGGAATTTAATCAGCCATTCCGGGTAGCCATATTCTTCCGCAATCTCACTGGGCCAGTAATGCTGGATCACTGTTTTGGGAAGCAGGGCGCAGGCGGCGACGATGTTGGCTTCGAACTCGATGTTCTTATTCATCCCCTGGAAGAATTGGATTCCGGGTGGGTGAAGCCAATGGTGTGCTATTTCATGATAGAACGTAAATGTCCGGTTGACGCCGCGCAGTTTGTCGTGGATGAAGATATGCGGCACTCCGTCGCAGCGGAGCGTGCAGCCAGCCTGTTCCAAGGGGACTTCGCGCACAATGATCCCGCCCGCGGCCGCGTACATCCAGAAGTTCTCTTCTGTCAGGACGCGGACATTCCATTCCTTGGGTACGTTCCGTTCGATTAACTGTCGTCGCAAAGCTTCCCTGTTTAGCGCGCCGTCATGATTTGCTCCCAGCGGGTGGTATACGCCGGGGAGAGCCGTGCAGCACGCGTCTTCCAAACTCCCTGCGAGGGCCACAGGCCACAGCGCAGTGAATCTTTCCCGAATCTGTCGTTGATTGTGTCGAGGGCGGCCATCAATCGCCGGTGCAATTCCTGCTGTGTCGCCGCCCACAGTCTGCGCGGCGCATTTTCGGCCAGTTCCAGCCGGTCAAGCAAGACGCCCGCTTTTCGGATCGCAAAGCCGGGCAGGTAAACCTGCTCCAGTCCACGCATCGCCAGCGGTAACAGTTCCAATGTGCTGTCACTTTTCGGCGCAATCGCCAGCGTTGCGGCGTTTGAATACTGCGGCGCATCCTTGAACCGGTCGGTCGTGACGAAGACGGTCAGCTCACCGGCCACCAATTTATGATCGCGAAGCTTTTCCGCTGCCCTGCTGGTGAAGTAGGCGACGGCCGCACGAAGCTCCTGCAGGTCTTCCGTCGCTACGCCAAAGGATCGCGAACAGCAAAGCTGCTGCTTGGTTTTCGGAGTCGGCTCAAACGGAATGCAGATCTGCCCGCGCAGTTCCAATTGGGTGCGCGCGCCGGTGACGGTGAACATCTGGCGAACCCAGCGTTCGTCCGCGTCCCG
>CAZXHW010000209.1:0-10665 GCA_964639915.1 uncultured Heliomicrobium sp. | reverse complement strand
AGCGAAGGGATTTCAATGATCTTTCCGTTTTCCACTGCCGCCTTCATCGAAGCAAAATTTTCCGGCTCGACGCCAATAATGCGGATGCCAGGTTGCGACTCTTTCATCGCAATGGCCACACCGCTGATCATTCCTCCGCCGCCGATTGGCACAACAACAGCGTCAAACTTCGTTTCTTCTTCCAGCAATTCCAGGCCGATGGTTCCCTGCCCGGCAATAATCGCTTCGTCATCGAACGCGTGAACAAACGTGAAGCCATGTTCCGCAGAAAGCTCACGCGCATACGCCAACGCTTCGTCATAATTCGCGCCGTGCAACACGACTTCACCGCCGAGATCGCGCGTGTTGGCGACTTTAATCAGCGGCGTGGCTTTCGGCATGACAATCACCGACCGAATGCCCAGCCGTGTGGCATGATGCGCAACGCCCTGCGCGTGATTTCCCGCGCTGGCCGCAACAACCCCGGCGTTGCGCTCTGCCTGTGAAAGCTGCAACAGTTTGTTCAGCGCGCCGCGCTCTTTGAAGCTGCCGGTCATCTGCAAATTTTCCAGCTTGAAATACACATTACAACCGCACAATCGGCTGAGCGTTAGCGACAATGGACAAGGCGTTTGGTAAATTGCGCGCCCCAGTCGAGCGCGTGCTGCTTTGACATCAGAAAGTGTGACCATAAAGCAAAGGTAAAAGCCGGGCAGCAAACTGTCAAACTTTGACGAAACTTGAGAAAGGTCTTGCCGTAAAGAAAACTCCAAATGTAGATTGGTAGCGGACGTTTGTTACTCCGTGAGGTTGAAACGATGGCACAAAACAATGAAAAACGACCGGTCGTGGGTGTGGCGCTGGGCGGGGGCATGGCGCGCGGATGCGCGCACGTTGGCGTACTGCGCGAACTGGAACGGCATGACATTCCAATTGATTTGCTGGCGGGAACCAGCGTCGGTTCGCTGATCGGCGGCGCGTACGCGACAGGGCTTTCGCCGGATGAAATCGAAAAGCTGGCGACGACCATTCGCTGGAACGATCTGGGACGGCCAACGGTTTCGTTGCTGGGGTTTTACAACAGCGAACGCACCGAAGATTACGTCCGCAAAAACTTCCCTATTACGGAGTTTGAGCAGACACGCATTCCGTTCGGCGCGGTGGCGACCGATCTGCAAACCGGAAAAATGGTGATCTTCACGGAAGGCAGTATTCCGCTGGCCATTCGCGCCAGTTGTGCGATGCCCGTGTTTTACACTCCAGTGACCGTTAATGGCCGGATGATGGTGGATGGCGGCTTGGTCGGTCACATTCCTGCGTCGGTGGCCCGAATGATGGGTGCGGACATTGTGATTGCAGTAGATGTCAATTCGCAGCATTTGCCGATTCCGCAGCCGACCAACATGTTCACCATCATGTCTCAAGCGCTTTCGGTGATGGGCCGAAGCGCAGTCAGTTACATTTACTCTGACGCCGATGTCATTATCCGCCCGGAGATCGAGCGCGTTCGCCCGGACGATCTGTCAAAAGCCGCTGAGATGATTGAAGCGGGCGAAGTCGCCACCCGAAAATTGATCCCAAAAATCAGGAAATTGCTTTCCCCACACAAAAAGAGTTTTTTCAATCGAATTTTTTCGCGGCCTGCACACGATCCTCGTCGCGTTTCGATGTTGGACAAAGATTGATTGGGCAAAGCCATGCGAGTTTTCATCGGCAACGAAATTTCTGAGGCTATCAAAGCTGAATTGATCCGGTTACGCGCTGAACTCCGTCAAGCGGAAGCCGAAGTCACCTGGACAAAGCCTGAAAATGTTCATTTGACACTGCGCTTTCTCGGCGAAATTGAAGAGCGGCGATTAGATGAGTTGAAGCAGCTTTGCGCCGAAACTGCCGCTGAGTTTCAGCCATTTACCCTGCGGCTGAAAGATACAGGCTACTTCCCAAACTTTCGCCAACCGCGTGTGCTGTGGGTCGGCTTGGCTGGTGAGATGGAAGTCGCTAAACAGTTGCAGAAGCAATTGGATGCGGAGCTGATTGCCAGGGGATTCAATCAGGAAGACAAACCCTTCAAACCTCATCTGACCATTGGCCGAGTAAAATCCAACAGGAACGTCAAGGCGCTTGTTGCAAAAGCCGATATGTACACGCTGCCAGAATTGGCATTTGAAGTTGGCGAAATTGTTCTGTTCAAAAGCGAGTTGCGTCCATCGGGTGCTGATTACACAGCACTATCAAAATCGAGAATGCGGTCAAACCTAATCAGGTAAAGCCGACTTTCGCTTCTTGTAGGTCGCCAAAAAACTAAAGCGGCAACGTATTGCCGCTTTAGTTTGGTGTGTGATACTTTCCAGATCGAAGTTTGAAACTTAGATTGCGCGCCCGTAGCTCAGTTGGATAGAGCGCCGGCCTTCGAAGCCGTAGGTCACAGGTTCGAGCCCTGTCGGGCGTATTCCCTTTCAGAATCACACTTACCTTAAAGCTGCACTCAAAAGCGTAGTAATTTCCCCATAGACCGTCTGCCAACGGTTGTTCAGGTTTGTATCCAGCCGCACACGCCGCCAAGCCTGGTTTGTGAAGTTTGCATCTTCCTGAACCCGCTGGCCATTGCTTCGAGTCGTATTCACGTCGGAAGAACTGGTTTGCAGCCTTAGCAGCGAAGCGTGCAATGCCATCAATCCTTCAAAAAATTGTCTCTGGTCTGTTGAAGGCTGCTGCGCTCCGATAAAAGTGGCTTGATTATTACGATCAATCATATAGCCCAACTGGCCAGCATATTCCCGGCGGATGTAATCCACTTTGCCAGCCGCGCTTTGTGCCATGGCTCCAATTGAAGAAGTAGGAGCAGGCACCGAAGTGACAGGTTGGGAAGTTCCAGGATTTGTGACAGGAGTCGTTCCGGTTGGAATACCCGAAGGCGGATAGCCGCCTGAGTTTGAATAGCCACCCGATTGCGGATAATTTGTCCCGGCATTATAGGGCGCAGACACTGGAGCTTTGCCATAGCGGTTGCCGGGTTGGTAGGGGATTTCCACTGTAAAACTGGATCTGCCGTGTCTGTCCATAAACTCTGCCCGGCGAAGCAATCCGCTTTTGTCATCAAGGCAAATTTCGGGCACCGGAATGATCGCTGTTTGTTGGAATTGTGTGCTGTAACCGTTGCTGCCACGCGGAGGCGTTCCGCGAAGCCGTATCCGTACAAGTCCGTTCGCCAGGTTTTCGTGATTGCTATATACGCGCCAACCCGACGAAGGCGCTTCTGCGTTCACCCTTAGCTTTACCGATCCATCTGCTTCGCGTAGCGCTGTAGCGTCATAAGGATTCAGTGGCCCTGGAAGCGTGCCAGGAAAGGGTGTAGGTGTCGGCTGTGGGTAAAATGGCCCTGGTGCTGGAGTCGGAATCGGAACCGGAATCGGTGCCGGTATCGGAGTCGCGTTTGGCAGAAACAGGTTTGCAGAAATCTGCTGTGTCAGCACGATTCCGAAACGCTCGCCCGGCTCAATCTTCACATCGTTGCCTTTCATCAGCAAAACTGCGGTCAATCCCACAGCCGCGCCGATCCCGGCTCCGACTAAAGCACTTCCCGCGAATACGCCGATGGCTGCGCCTGCGCCTGCACCCCCTCCGACAAATGCGATGTCGCGCTTCAGGGAAGAATTCGGTTTCAGATTCGCTTCTTCATCTAGCCGTTTTCGGTCATCCGCATCAGCACTGGTCAATGTTCCCCGGACCACCACAGGCTCTCCGTTCGGTCTGCGGAAATTATCGAAAACAATTGCCAGGACGCCCGAACGGTGCCTCCATTTTGCTTTGCTGACGGAACTTACGTGGCCTTCGACAACAATTCCGACCGGAATCAAGGTTTTGTTGGAAGTATCAACCACAGGGCTAACGACGTGCGCGCGAAACCTGTCGCTAACTCTGGAACTGCCAGACGACAAGGGATCGTCAATTTCCAAAATGATGATTGTTCCTGCAGGAATAGGCGACCCGGCGGGGATTGGTGCAGTGCCTTCCACATCGCGGAAGGGAGCGCGTCCCAACCTTTGAGCATAAATGTTAGGCGATGTTGTGCCGAAGACGAATGATAAGAGCGTTGCAGTGATGATTGCTTTCCTCAGACGTAGGGACATAAAAACTCCTTGTCGAATACTGCAATCAGGCGTCAACTTGAGGAGGTGGCTGCTGAACACTGACTGCCGGACAATAAAACATTCTGGCAAAATCTTCTTGTTTCACTTTAGCTTTTTAGCTTAAGAACCTTGAACGCGCGCAGTTTACACTTACTCTGCTGTCAGACAAAAGCACAAAAACAAAGGCGCATCCAAAATGGATGCGCCTCCGGTTTAATAAATTGTTCAGGTTGCTTATGCGCCCGCTTGCGGAACGATCAGCAGCACGACGACCAGTGTAAAGATCACCAGCGTTTCGATGAACACCAGACCCAGAATCATCGGCAGCGGTACACCTTTGAATGCGCCGGGATTGCGGGCCAAGCCTTCGCAAGCCGCAGCGCCGACACGGCCCTGGCCGAGTCCGCAAAGACCGGCAGCGATGCCGAAACCGACAACTGCGCCGATGTAGCCAAGACCTTTGGCCAAACCGCTTCCGCCACCAGCCGCTTCTGGCGCTTGCGCAAATGCGCTGACCGCCGAAAACATAACCACCATCAAACTGACAACTACGCGAATTGCGTTACGAGTCATTGTTTTTCTCCTAAAAGTGAATGGGTACGCCCACAAACTGCGGGCTTCAACATCACCGGCAACCGAGTTTGGTATAAACAGCAATATGAAATCTCGTTTGCCTGAAGTGTTGATTCTTGATGCGTGATGTCGGCTTGTTTCCTGGCGGCTTCGGGATGAATGCGACGCCGGGTCTGCATTGCATGCCTTGGGAGACTGCAAGCGCCACACAACGTTTTCGCCTCGGGTTAACTTTGAAGCTGCCTTAACGCAAGACCACTCACTGCATCTTTTCAAAGACGGCAAGCCGCTCGGCTTGCCCGGGTAAAATTTCGATTGAGCTTTTTAGTGCGCTGCGTGACTTTGCACTGCACCCAGAACTTCGTTCCCATGTTCGTGGCCATCGTGGTGCGAAACTTCGCCCAGATAAACCATCGAAAGCAAAATGAAGATGAAGGTTTGCAGGAAAAACGTCAGCAATCCCAGCGGCATCAACAAGATCGGCAAGCCCCACTGAACCATTCCGGAAATCGCTCCACTGACCTGCTCTTCGCCGTAAATATTGCCGAACAAACGAATGCTCAAGCTCAGAATGCGGGCCAGGTTACTGACGATCTCAATCGGGAACATCAGAAATGCCAGCCACGGCACTGGTCCCAGAAAATGCTTCAAATGACCAAGCACACCGTTATTTCGGATGCCGATCCAGTTGTAATAAAGGAACGAAGTGATCGCCAGCGCCAGCGTGACATTGAAATTGGCCGTTGGCGAAATCATATCCGGAATCATTCCCAGCAGGTTCGACAGCAAAATCAGAATGGCAAAAGTCATCACCACGGGAAAATGCTTCATCGCGCCGGGACCAACCAGATCAGCCAGAAAGCCTCGAACTGCTTCGACAGCGACTTCAAAGGTTTGCTGGCGCGAGGTCGGCGATTCCGTCGAAAGCTTGCCGCGCAATAGCCACAACACAACGACGGCGACAAATACGACTATCGAAAACATCACGATCTGTGTCGGGATCGGCAGTTCGCCTGAAGCAAGGTATTGTTCGTAGGTTTTGCCTTCGCCGGGCCAGTGCGGGCCAAAGATTTTCAGTGCGCTGTAAATCGTCGGCATGATGGATTTTTGAATTTCAAAAACGGTCGGGCCAAGCAGGTGATTGACCTGTTCGACCAACCAGGGGACATGATGCCCTCCGCCATGACCGGCAGCTTCGGCGGCATGCCCTGCTGCCTGCGCAGCGTGTCCGGCGGCTTCAGCGCCGTGCTGAGCGGCTGCCGCACCTTCCGCAGCTTTTTCTCCGTGTTCTTGCAGCATATTCAGTAAAAACATAATCGCTAATTATTCCTGAGATGAATTCGGATTCGTTTTGAATCCCAGATAAAGCTGATACACCGTTTCGATCATCGCTCCACCAACCAATGCAGCAAACCCGATTCCAATTCCCAGTGGATGAACTCTGCCAGTCCAAACCGCTGCTCCAATAACAAGAGCAATGACGAAATACCGCAAAATGAACTTTGAGACGGTGTAGGGCGGGATTTTGCCGGTTTCCCGGGCAATGTAATGGTTCAGCATCGCCCGCATACTGCCTTCGAGCCAACGTTTGTTGAACAGGCTCAAAATCGCTCCAATCGCCACGCCCAACATCATCCTGCGACCGGACCAGAAAAACGCAGCCAGCATCGCAACTAAAATAAAGATGTACGTGTTGATCTGAAGCCGCCATCTTGCTCTGGCGTCCTCGTCACTGCCTTCATAGCCGTCAATTTCGGTCATTTGCGAAGCGGGCATCTTAGCGATTGGGTTTTATTTTGGCAAACGCAGCACGGTTTCATCTGACTGTTATATTCACCAGATTCGATACGGGCGCAGGAAGTGTTTCCGGCTTAGGTTCAGGCTCGCCGTACTTGCTGAAATACGCCAGTTGCCGACGGTAACAATGCTGCTTTTCCAGGTCGAAAGCCACACAGGAATCAATCGGGCGCGAATAAACGTGGACGCTTACCGCGGGTTCGTCGAAATTGTACAGCCGATGAATGGTTTGCAGCTTGTCGGCAGTCATCACCGCTCCACCAGCGCATGCTTCGACTTCGCGCACGACTTCAAGTTTCGTGTGATCCGAACCGGCCAGACAGTCCAAGCCCACAACGTTTTGATGTTCGGGATGGTCGCAGCCCAGCCATTTGTAATCCACCATTCCCAGGTTGCCGCGCTGAGGAATCATCCAGCAAAGCTGACCGTTATGCGTATGCACGGCGGTTTTCTGGCCCGGTTGCCAGCAAATGGTCATCACTTCGAACAGGTCGTCGCGGTAAATCATGTTCCGCGTGTAGTATTTCTGATCGAAGAAAACAAACGGCTCCAATGACGAGTCGCTGATCTGCACGCTGTCGCAAAAATCCAGCACGCCATCGCGCGTGATGACGCCTTGCTCAAAAGAGCGAATTTTGGTCACGAAATCGTCAATGCCGATCAGATGTTTACTTCCCATAAGTCTTCCTTTGCTTTCAGAAATGCGAAAGCACATTCAGATTGTAGGTTGGGCCTTACACAGCGTCAATTTGGGCAACAGGAGTTTCAGGATCTGGCGTCGCTTGAAGCTGGCCTGTCTTTCCACTCGCTTTTTTCAGACTGGTAATGGCGCGTTCGATCTGTTCCGCTGGGCCCATCAAAACCAGAATGTCTTCGGCGGCAATTCTGAAATCCGGCCCGATATTAATCATGGTATTTCCGTTGCGGACAGCGCTGGAAATTGTCACGCCAGTACGCCCGCGCAAATCAAGCTCACCTACCGTATGCCCAACAGCGGGCGAATCGGCGGTAATGAACAGAATGTCGCTCGTCACCCCATCAAACGCCTCGGCAATTTGTCCCAGGTCAGCAAGCGGCAAAGAAGCACCGCGCAGCATTTGGTATCCTTCGCGGCGAATGTCCTCTATCTCGCGTTGGATCACATTTCGCGCCACGCCATATTTGTCCAGAACGCGCGAAAAAATTTCGATGCTTGTTTCAAACTCTTCAGGAACCACCTGATTTGCGCCAAGTTTGTATAGCTCCGTCAGTTCCGACATATAACGAGTGCGGACAATGATGTGTATTTGCGGGTTCACTTCCCGCGCCAGTGAAACAGCGTGGCGCGTGGCCGACGGGTCAGAAATGGCAATCACCAGAATCTTCGCTTGCCCGACGCCAACGTGATGCAGCACTTCGCGGCGCACGGCATCTCCATAAAAAATCGGGACGCCTTGCGCGCGCGCTTCGCTGATCGCCTGCGAATTCATCTCCAGCACCTGATACGGAATGCCCGTGCGATGCAGCACCTTCGCCAGATTCCGGCCATTCAAGCCATAGCCGATGATGACGACCTGACAGTCAGGATCAGGCTCCGATTCCGCATTCTCTGCGTCAACGGTTTCCAAGTCTTTGGCCTTTTGCGCAAAGATGGATTGCGCGGCGTACCCAATCCGCCCTGCGGCTTGATCAGGAAAGGTGTGGCGACCATCGAAAGAATCGCCGATGCCAAAAACCGCTGGTAATCGCTGTCCGAAAGCAGGTTTTGTGAAGTCGCCGTCTTGGCCAGAATGAAAGAGAATTCCCCGATTTGCGCCAGCCCAACAGCGGTCATGGTTGCGATTCGCACCGGATAGCTCAGCAGCAAGACGGCCGCAATGATGATGACTGCTTTGATAATAACCAGCCCCACAAACCAGGTAAGCACCATTGGCAAATTGGCGATGAAAAATCCTGTCGAAAGCAGCATGCCGATGGAAACAAAGAAGATGCTGTTAAACACGTCCCGAAACGGCAGAATGTCGGCCATGATCTGGTGGCTGTATTCCGATTCGGAAAGCACCACACCCGCGATGAAAGCGCCCAGCGCCAGCGACAATCCAAAGTGCGCCGTCAGCCACGAAGTCCCAAAACTAACCAGCACAACAAAGATGATGAATACTTCCTGGCTGCGCAGCCGGACAATATGACCGAGCAAAAAGGGCACCACCGTGCGCGAAGTAAAGATGATGATCGCGACCGCCGCGACGGCCGTGCCAAGCTTGAGCGCGATATTGGCAACAGAAGCGCCTTCGCGACCGCTCAAAATCGGAACCATCAGCATCATCGGCACAATGCAAAGGTCTTGAAACAACAAGATACCGACGCCTGCACGCCCGTGCGGCGTATCCACTTCCAGGCGGTCGCTATACGTTTTCAGCACAATGGCTGTGCTGGAAAGTGTCAGCAAGAACCCGAACAGCACCGCTTGTTTGAAAGGCCAACCGAGCAGGAAAAATAGTCCCAGCCCAAACAATGTAGTAAGGACAACCTGCAAGCCGCCTCCCCACACAACCAGCCGCTTCATTTCCATCAACCGGCTGATGGAAAACTCCAAGCCGATGGTAAACAGCAACAGCATGACGCCGATTTCCGCCAGGATTTCGACGGCATGAACATCGTTGATCAGCTTCAACCCATACGGACCGATCAGAATTCCAGTCAGCATAAAGCCGACAATCACCGGCAACCGCAGCTTGTGGCAAAGAAACGCAATTGGCACGGAAGCCAGCAAAAGAATGATCAGATCGTTGAGCAATGGTAAATCGTGCGGCATTTTATTTTCCTTCTCTAGGTTTGAGCAGTCGTTGGCCTGCTAGTCTTTATCTGCATTGAAATTCCCCATGATTTTGAAAGTAATGAACCGAAAAGCATCGGGGTGATACTTCAAGCAAAGTATCACCCCGATTTTGTTTACCAGCTTAACTTGTCCTTGACAACCTCAGCCGCCGACGTGAACGGCAGGGCGGCGTGACGGATCTTGTTCGGCTTGGCGCAAAATTTCATGCGTCACCGGCGCGGTATCGCCTTCGCCAAAGAAGATAAATTTCAGCACGTACCAAACCGGATTGCCTTCCGTCCAACCAAAATAAACGTGCGGCAGTTGTCCTGATTCATCGCGAACGTGCAATAAAAACGCCGCGATTGCATTGGGAATCGCCGAGCTTCTGGTTCGCAGAATTCTGTAGTTGCCCACTTGCACCCCACGAACTTTCAATGCGCCGGAAAAATCTGAAACGTCTCCGGGGCGAACTTCCAAAAACAGGATCGGTTCGTTCGCCGGAATATGATTGTTCCAGCGTTCCTGTTTTTCCTTCAACCGGTATTCGTCAAGATCACCGCGGTCCGGACGGTTGGCGATGATGCGGATGGTTCCCTGCTTTGCTTCTTC
Organism: uncultured Heliomicrobium sp.; assembly: GCA_964639915.1. Lineage (GTDB taxonomy): Bacteria > Acidobacteriota > Blastocatellia > RBC074 > RBC074 > RBC074. The sequence continues at coordinate 777 of CAZXHW010000209.1, read as the reverse complement.
AATAAACTGGCGCGCCGTGTCGTTTAGCTCGACAGCTTCGACGCGAAGCTCTGTTGACCGCAGCGCACGCGACACAAACGAAACGCCAATAATTCCCAGAATGAAAAGCGATGCGATTTTGATGCCTTCAGGCCGGACGATCATGTTGTCAATTGTCGTGTAGGCAAACACCAAGGTAATCGTCAGAAACGCATACCGAATCGCACCCTTTTGCCACATCAGCAAAGTCACAGCCACAGCCGCTGAAGTCATCAGTACCAGCACGCCCGTGGCGTAAGCGCCACCTTGCGCTTCAACGTTTGCGTCAAAAATGATGGTGACGACAAAGGCAATCAGTGTAAACACCACCGCCAGTGGACGGTTTGCGCGCGTCCAGTCAGGAGCCATTCCATAACGCGGCAAATACCTGGGCACGATGTTCAGCAATCCTGCCATTGCAGATGCTCCGGCAAACCATAGAATCATTACCGTGCTGGCGTCATAAACTGTGCCAAACGCTTCTCCCAGATATTTATGCGCCAGAAAAGCCAGCGCGCGGCCATAAGCCGCCCCTGCTGGCTGTGTCGCCGTTGGTCCCTGAAACTCCGCTGGTGCAATCAACAGAGTAGTGACGAAACTGCTGGCGATCAGCATAAAACTCATGATGGCCGCCGCGCTCATAAGCAGCTTGCGTGTATTGCGAATTCTCCCCTCAGGCATTTTCGGATCATCACCCGGTGCGCCTTTGACCAGCGGCATAACGGCCACACCAGTCTCAAATCCTGACAACCCAAGCGC
>CAZXHW010000208.1:0-10669 GCA_964639915.1 uncultured Heliomicrobium sp. | reverse complement strand
ACAAACCGCCGCTTCGTTTCGCGCATTTGTTCTTTTCCAATGGCGTCGAACCGATTCACTGGTGGGCGAAAGGCAGCGGCGCGGCGATGGAATTTGGCCAGGCTGCGCAGCCGCTGGCGTCCATCCGAGAAGACATTGTGTTCCTGCGCGGGCTGTATCACGCAAAAGCTTTCACTTCGACCAGCCCGCATCTGGGCAGAATGAATCTGCTTTCGGGCGCACAGGTAAGCCTGGACCCCAAAGACATTCGCGTCGGCACCAGCTTCGATCAGATTCTGGCCAAGCAAATGGGGCAGCACACTGCCGTGCCGAGCTTGGCGCTAGGCATAGAGCCGAACGAGCTAAGATTGGAAGACGGGCTTTCGATGATTTATGGCTCGAACATTTCATGGGTGTCGCCAAGCAAACCCGCCACAAAAGAAATTTATCCGTCGCGCACGTTTGACCAATTGGTCGGTGACCCGAAAGGTCGTCAGCTTGACCGCAGCATTCTGGACGTCGTTCTGGCCGATGCGAAATCCCTGCAACCCAAAATCAGCGGCAGCGACCGCAAGAAGCTGGACGAATATTTGGAATCTATTCGTGACATTGAAAAGCGCATAGACCACGCTGCCAAAGAAGAGCGGCTGGAAGGCTGGAAGCCCACGTTGAAGCAGCCAAACATGCCGCGTCCCGGCGATCAGGTTCCGCAAAACATTCCGGAACACATGAAGCTGATGCTGGATTTGATCGTGCTCGCGTTCCAGATGGACAAAACGCGGCTCGTCACATTGATGCTGAACAACGATCTGTCACAAATGAACTTCCGTTTCATCGAAGGCGTGCGCGGCGCGTTGCATTTGGACCTGACCCACAACGGCAAAGCGCCGGAACTGGAAGCGATGTATCTGAAAACCAACCAGTATCACGTCCAGCAGTTCACGTACCTGGTCGAACGCCTGAAAGCGATTGACGAAGGCGGAAGCTCGCTGCTGGATAATTCCCTGCTGATGCTTGCTTCCAGCTTGTTTGACGGCGACGCACACGGCGCAGACCAACTGCCAATCGTGCTGGCTGGCAAAGCAGGTGGCCAATTGCAAACCGGGCGTATTTTGAATTACCTGGATAAGGGTAACGAAAATCGCCAAGCCTGCAGCCTGTTCCTTTCGTTAATGGATATGATGGGCGTCAGGCTGGATCGGTTTGGCGATGCGGACAAGCGATTGGCCGGACTTTGCGATTCCGTTTCTTGATCTTTGTAAGGCAGATTTTCCAATCTGCCTTGAATTTTATACCGTAGAAACACATGGGCAGGTTGGAAAACCTGCCCTACTTTTTTGCTCTACGGCTTCAGCCAACGCACAAACCAATCAATTGCCATTTGCTTCGCCTCTGGCGTCACCGCGTGGCCAGTGTTGAGCTGAATATGAAGCCTGAATTTTTCCGAAGCTTTGGCTTTCTCATACGCCGCTCGCGCTTGTGTAGCGCATTCTTCTACACCAGCGAGCGGCGTTCTTGCATCGGAATCTCCGTTGATGACGAGCAGCGGACGCGGCGCAATCAGCGGCACCATTTGCGGCCCGTCAAACTCTCTGTAAATTCCTGGCACAACTTTGTCATAAAACTTGCGCAAGAACACAGCGTTGACTGGCTCGCCCGCTTCTTTAGCGGCTGCATCCAGCGCGGCTTGAAATGTTCCGGCGCGCGATTGCCAGGCATTATTGTCCAGCGCATGGCGGAAACTTTGCACACCAATGCACGGCACAGCGACGGCGATGCGCTCATCAATGGCGGCGGCCAGATACGTTTCCATCCCACCTTTGGAAAAACCGATGACACCGATGTGCGCGGCATCTACATCCGGGCGGGTCGTCAAATAATCCAGCAAGCGCATCACATCCCACACGGTGTCGTACAAAAACGGTTTGCCTTTGCCGGTGCGCCAGGTTTGCAGCATCGCGTCCACATATTCTTTGGAGCCTTTGCCCAACGGAATGCGCGCGCCGTGAAAGCGACCATCAATGGCCACAGCGACGAATCCTTTGGCGGCCAGTTCATTGAGCAACGGCAACTGCCCTTCTTTGGTGCCGCCTGTGCCGTGCAGAGCGATGATGACGGGCCGGCGGTTTTCCAGTTGCGTCGCCGCTTTCACCAGCAATCCGGGTACTCGCTCATTGGCTTCGGAGGCAAAAGAAAATTCCTCTCGCATGAAACCGTTTGCGATAACGTCTGGAGCAGTTTGCGCAGCCAGCGGCACGCGCGGGCGGTCAATCAATTTGCGAAACGCCTGCCCGCTGGATTGCTGCGCAGCCTGATTCATCGCAATAAACTCGGCAGAGGAATCTTTCATGGCCAACCTTCGAAAATTTCGGATGCGGTGAAAGGTCAGGTAATTGGCGTCGTGCTGGTTGTGGGCTCCGTCGGTGGCATCATCAAACGCAGTGCGCACGACGGCGATCAAATCTTCGCCTTGCATCAGCCAGTCGGAGTACTGAAATCCGTGTTTTGCGGCGTCCGGGTGATAAAGCAGGACGGTGCGCACTTCCCAATTGCGCAAGTCTGTCGAACGAATCAACGCCAGCGTATTGCGCGTACGCGATGGTTCCTGCCGGCGATGTTGCGGCGGAACATAATTGGCCAGCGCCCAATAGGCTTTGCTTTTGGCATCCCAGCGAATGGTGAATTTCTTGCTGCCGCCGGGAAAATCCACGAAATCTTTTTGCGGATCGAAGCTGGCCTGTTTGCCATCGTCGCTGATGCGAACAATGGCGGCTTTTTCGTTGTCGTCCTGTTTGATGTCCACGCGCAGGATGTTGACGATTTTGCCTTCGGGCGTGACGACGGCATTGCCTTCCAGCCAGGCGTTGAATTTGCCGCCCAGCCATTCCGGATTCCGGGCCAGATGGTTGCTGGCCGTCCAGCTTGAGGCTTTCAGCAGGTCAGCTTCCACCGGAGCAGACATCATAAAGGCGTTGAAGCGTTCGCCCCATTTTGTTCCGTTCTGGGCGTCTTCCATCGCGCGCCAAATGCGGCCATGATGAATCACAATCGGTTGCGGCGAACAATGATACCCACCGTCGCCAAACAACAAGCCCGAGTTTTCATCCTTTGGTTCCGTCCAGGTTTTGCCTCCGTCGGTGGAGCGGCGAATCACCGTGAAGCCATATTCTTTGGTCGTTCCCATCAGATACAGCGTGCCTTTGTGAACGAACAGCGTTGACCACCATTGGCCTTCCAGATCGGCGCGTTTCTGCCAGGTTCGTCCTTTATCCGTGGAGCCAAATACAGACATTTTGCTGTAGGTGCTGCCCGGGCCGAAAAAATCGTGTGAAGCGACGTAATCACCATTCGGCAACACCGCAATGCTGGGCGAGCCAATGTACTGCCGCGACGAAGCCGGGCTGTAATCAATGACAATTCCCGGAACGCTGGAAGCCGTGGCTTTCTGGGCCTGACTGACATCCGGCAACGAACAAACCATCGCCAACAGAACCATTGGCAAAACGCGTTTGATAAACATTTGGTTTCCTCCGCGAAGAATATGTTGGCCAGTTTGTACGGGAATCCGTGCGCAATGTCACGGCAGGACGGCAAATGATTGCTGCAATCTGGCGGGTAATTTATAGTCCACACACTTTCAATTCAATTCACTGATTTCCGTTTAGGAGGCCTCCATCAATGAACGCATCGCGTGTCGTTTCGTCCGCTCGTTACAAATTCGTGTTCGCTGCCTGTTGCGCTTTGGCGCTGCTGGGCGCGCTGTTGCCTAAAACCATTTCCCTTTCCAAGCCGCGCTATTCGGCGGAAATTCGCCGCACCAGTCATGGCATTCCGCACATCACGGCGCAGGACATGGGCGGCCTTGGTTTTTGCGAAGGTTATGCCTTTGCGCAAGATCATCTATGCTCCTTGGCGGATCAGGTCATTAAAGCGCGCGGAGAACGCGCCAAGTATTACGGCGCGGGCGAAAACAATCGCCACTTGAACAGCGACATCACCATGAAAGCGATGGGCTTGTATGAGCAGGCGAAATCCATGCTTGCCGCCATGCCGCAGGATCAACGCGACCAGATCGAAGGCTACGCCGCCGGGTACAACCAATACCTGCGCGAAGTCACGGCCAACGGCGTCGGCGGCTGGTGCAAAGGCAAAGATTGGGTATTCGAAATTACGGCGGTGGATGTGATGGCGTACAACCAAAGTGTGGTCGTCACTACCACGCAATTCGCCGATATGATTGCGACCGCAGCGCCTCCGAAAAACGAAACTGCCTTCAACATTCCGGCTGGCAATCTGGAACTGCCCGAATCCGATGTAGCCAGCAACGGCTGGGCAATCGGTTCCGAACGTTCGGCCAGCGGAAAAGGCATGCTCATCGCCAACCCGCATTACCCCTGGACAGGGTCCAACCGGTTTTGGGAAAAGCATCTGGTCATCCCCGGCAAGCTGAATGTTTACGGCGTTGGCTTGCTGGGGTCGCCTGGAGTTTCCATTGGCTTCAATAGCGCCGTCGCGTGGACGCACACGGTTTCGGCGGGCAAACGCTTCGCCTTATATTCGCTGAACCTCGCACCGGGCAATCCGACCAAATACTTGTACGACGGCAAAGAACGCGAAATGACCAGCAAGGTCGTCAATGTCGCGGTTCGCCAAGCCGACGGTTCAATCAAACAAATCGAACAACGAGTCTTTTTCAGCCATTACGGCCCGATTGTGAATCTGCCGGGCTTCGGTTGGTCGCCCAAACGCGCCGTCGCCATTCGCGATGCCAATGCCAACAACACCCAATTTTACGCGCAACGCGTCGCCATGAACGCCGCGCGCAACCTGGATGAATTCAAACAGGCGCACGCCAAGTACAATTCGATTCCGTGGATCAACACGATTGCCACCAGCGCCGACGGGCGCGCCTGGTACGCAGACACTTCGGCGACGCCGAACCTGAAACCCGAAGCGATTGCCGCGCTGATGAAGCGCAAAGACAGCGACTTGCTGGTCAAAACCGCCTGGGATCGTGGCTTGATCCTGCTGGACGGCAGCGATTCGCTGTATGAATTTGTCAGCGATCCTTCGACGCGCGAAGGCGTAATTCCGTGGTCACGTATGCCGCAACTGGAACGCAAAGATTATGTGTTCAACGCCAACGACAGTTTCTGGCTGGCGAATCCGCATCAATTGCTGACGGGATTTTCGCCGCTGCAAGGGTTGGAAGGCACGCCGCGTTCACTTCGCACACGCATGAACGCCATCATTTTGGACGACACCAGCGCGAACGGAGCTTCGGGCAAAGACGGCAAATTCACGCTGGAGGAATTGGCTGCCGCAGCCGTCAGCAATCGCAGCTTGTCGGCAGAATTGATGCGCGCCGAAGTTGTCAAACGTTGCCAGGCGACTTCCTCCGTCACGCTGGACGGGCAAAGCGTGGATTTGAGCAAAGCCTGTCAGGTTTTGGCCGGTTGGGATGGTCGTTACAATGTGGAAAGCGTCGGGCCAGTGCTGTGGCGCGAATTCATCACGCAATATGACGCAGCGGATACCCAGCGCAAAGGCAATTTATTTGCGAACGACTTCAGCGCGGCGGATTCCGTCAACACGCCGAACACAATGACCGCCGATAAAAGCAACGAATCGTTGCTGAAGCTGGCAAAAGCCGTTCGCACCTTGCAACAGGCTGGTTTCGCCGTGGACGCTCCGCTGGGCAAGCTGCAGTACAGCGATAAGAACGGCGGGCGTATTCCCATTCACGGCGGCGATGGCCCGTACGAAGGCATCACCAACGTCGTCGGGTTTGGAGCCAATCGAACTACGCTGGAACCCGGCGCGAATCCGGCGCGCGTCAGCGGCAGCCGCAATCTGACAAAAGAAGGCTATCCGATTACGGTCGGAACCAGCTTCATTATGGCGCTGGAATACACATCCAACGGTCCGCACGCACAAGCATTTTTGACGTATTCGCAATCGGGCGATCCGGCTTCGCCGCAGTACTATGACCAGACGGAACTGTTTTCTGCGAAAAAGTGGCGCAAGATTCTATTCACCGACGCCGAGATCAAAGCGGATTCCAATCTGAAAACCAAGAAAGTCGTCAGCGCCAATTAAAAGTAGGGCAGGTTTTCCAACCTGCCCGTGTTCTCCATCAGCGCAAAATTCTGTGCAGGTCGAAAAATCTGCTTTACTCAGAAATTCTGGGCAGGTTGGAAAACCTGCCCTACTCAAAAATATGTCTCAACCAACTCCCTTTGCCGTGGCCGGAATTCAGTGCGACCCGCAACTTGGCCGCCCCGACCTGAATCTGGAAATGATCGCCACCTGGTCAGCGCAAGCCGGCAAAGCAGGTGCCGCACTGGCGATCTTTCCTGAATGCGCCGTCACAGGCTATTGCTTCGATTCCCGGGAAGAGGCGATGGAATTCGCCGAATCCATTCCCGGCCCAGCGACCTCCGCACTGGAAACTATTGCTCGGCAATTGAATCTGCACATTGTCGCCGGAATGTTGGAATGCGCGGACAATCAGCTTTTCAACGCGGCGGTGCTGGTTGGACCGAATGGCATGATCGGAAGTTACCGCAAAATTCACTTGCCGTTTTTGGGAGTGGATCGTTTCACCGATCACGGGCGAAATGGCTTTCCGGTGTTCGAAACACCGCTGGCCCGCATCGGAGTCAACATTTGCTACGACTGTTCGTTCCCGGAAAGCTCGCGGGTGATGATGTTGGCCGGAGCCGACCTGATTGCCCTGCCCACCAACTGGCCGGAAAGCGGAGGCTGTGCGATTCCGGATTTCGTCGTTCCCACGCGAGCGCTGGAAAATCGTGTCTATTACGCCGCAGTCAATCGCGTCGGAACCGAACGCAAAGACAAGTTCATTGGCCGATCCTCCATCGTTGACCCAACCGGGAAAACGCTAGCGTCAGCGGGCGAAGGTGAACAAATGCTGCTGGCCGAAATCAATCCGGCGCTAGCACGCGACAAACACATTGTCCGCGTCCCCGGCGAACACGAAGTCAATCGTTTGAAAGACCGGCAACCTGATCAGTATGGCTTGTTAGTTCGGCCGAAGTAAATTCTCGACTTATCTAAAGTCATACCGCTCCAGTTTATAGCGACTGTCATTTGAAGGTAGAAAGCTTCACCACAAAAAGCTCAAAAGACACAAAAGGACGCGAAACTTATTTTGTGTCTTTTGTGCTTTTTGTGGTTGCCAGCTTCTTGCCCTGCTACCAATTGCTGTAACTTGCAGATCAGAAATCTCCACTCAATGACCCCTACTTCACCCCTATGAAATTACTTCCTTCTCTGCTTCTTTCGTTTTTCTTCTCGCTATTGTTGTGCCGTGAATTGTCATCACTGTCGCTAGCTCAAACAAACTCTGCGCTTGATCTGGCGCGCGCAGTGATCGTGGCTCCCGCAAATTTCTCTGGCTCCGAAAACAAAGCCGTGCAGATGCTGATTGAAGAAGTCGAAAAGCGTTCGCAAGTTCGCTGGTCGCGCGTCAACCAAGCTCCCAACGACGGCTCACCCATCATTTCACTCTCTCGCGCCAGCAACGCAAACTCGCTTCCACGCGAAGGCTATCAACTCAAAACTTCAGCCAATTCGGTTTCGATCATCGGCAACGACGCGCGCGGAGTATTGTTCGGCGTAGGTCATTTGCTGCGTTCGCTGTACATCACCAAACAGAAAATCGCCTTGCCTGCTCCGCTGAACCTGACGACTGCGCCGAAATATCCACTGCGCGGCCATCAGCTTGGCTATCGCCCAAAAACAAATTCGTACGACGGCTGGAATGTTGCGCAGTGGGAACAGTACATCCGTGATCTGGCCGTGTGGGGAACGAACGCGATTGAGCTGATTCCGCCGCGTTCGGATGACGACGCCGACAGCCCACACTTCCCTTTGCCGCCGATGCAAATGATGATCGAAATGTCGCGGATTTGTGCGGACTACGGCCTGGACGTTTGGATTTGGTATCCGGCGCTCGACAAAGATTACGGCGATCCGAAAACCGTAGAGTTTGCCCTCAGCGAATGGGGGGAAGTGTTCAAGAAGCTGCCGCGCATTGATCACATCTTCGTTCCCGGAGGCGACCCTGGCAGCACGCCACCAAAGTTGTTGATGAACTTGCTGGAAAAGCAGACGGCGAATTTGCGCCGCTTCCATCCGAAGGCCGGAATGTGGGTCGCTCCACAGGGATTTTCCCCACAATGGTTGGATGAATTTCTGGCAATGGTGCGGGCAGAACCGAAATGGTTGAGCGGGATTGTCTACGGCCCCCAATCGCGGTTGACCTTGCCACAAATGCGCGCGGCGATTCCGGCGAAATATCCGATTCGGCATTACCCGGATATTACGCATTCGCGGCAGTCGCAATTCCCTGTGCCCGATTGGGATTTGGCGTTTGCGTTAACCGAAGCCCGCGAAGTCATCAATCCGCGGCCCACCGACCAAGCCCACATCTTTCGCTTGCTGCAACCCGACACGAACGGCTTCATCACCTATTCCGAAGGCTGCAATGACGACGTCAACAAAATCCTCTGGAGCGCGCTTGGCTGGAACCCTGACATGGACGTGCTGGACATTTTGCGCGATTACAGCCGCTACTTTATCGGCGCAAATTACGCCGACAGCTTTGCGCGAGGCTTGCTGGGGCTGGAACAAAACTGGCGCGGCCCGGTTGTTACGAATTCCAGCATCAACGTCACGCTCGAGCAGTTTCAAACGCTGGAACGCCAAGCCAGTCCCAGCCAGTTACAGAACTGGCGCTTTCAGCAGGCGTTATATCGAGCCTATTACGACGCTTATGTGCGCAGTCGTGCGATTTACGAAGCTTCGCTGGAAGATCAGGCGATGAACAAATTGCGCGAAGCGCGGCTGCTTGGTTCTTCCGCAGCGATGGCGCAAGCCGAAGCCTTGCTCGACAAAGCCGTCACCGAACGCACCGCGCAGGATTTTCGTGCACGCGTGTTTGAACTTGGCGAAGCCTTGTTCCAAAGCATTCACATGCAACTCAGCGTTGAAAAGTATCAAGCCATCGGCGTTGGTCGCGGCGCAAACCTGAACACGATTGATTTCCCGCTGAACAACCGGCTGTGGCTGAAACAACGCTTCAGCGAAATCCGCAAACTGGAAACCGAAGCCGAACGCCAAAAACAATTGGCTGAAATCGTGGATTGGACGAATCCTGGTCCCGGCGGGTTTTACGACGACCTGGGCAATCTGACGCGCCAGCCGCATTTGGTGCGCGAACCGAGCTTTGCCAAAGACCCGTATTTTCTGGAATCCAGCGTCGTCAGCATGGTGGGGCAATTCGATGGCAGCGTGACGTTGCGCCGCGATGAATTCGCGCTGACCGGCGTAGGCTTTCAGCCGTACGGACGCATGTCCTGGTGGGATATTGCCGAAACGTATTACGACGCACCGCTGAAAATGCGCTACACGGGACTCGACAAAACTGCGCAGTACAAAATCCGCATTGTGTATTCCAGTGCCACGCAACAGATTCCGATCAAGCTCGTGGCCAACGACAAGTTTGAAATTCATCCTCTGATCAAGAAAGAATTGCATCCGGTTGAATTCGACATTCCGATAGCCATGACCGCAACCGGCGAACTGAATCTGACCTGGACACAAGCTCCCGGCAGTCGCGGTGCTGGTCGAGGTTGTCAGATCGCGGAAGTCTGGTTAATCAGAAAATGAATGGCAAAAACGGCGTCAGAATGCCTACTCTTCAGTTACGCCGGAAGGATCAGATTCGCATTCCCGCAGAATCTCGCGAGCGGCTTCGATGCCTGAGGGAACGCCGAGCCGGGTGTGAATTTCCACCGAGCGCTGGGCGTAAGGCAAGGCTTCGGTGGGCTTTCCCTGCCGCACCAGGGCATTGGCGAGGCAGTGGCAGTGGTGAGCAATCAATTCCTGGCGCCCCACTTTTTCGGACAAGGGCAGCGCCTCGCGGGCCAGGGTTTCGGCCCCCAGCCAATCTTCCCGATCCAGCGCCAGCCCAGCTAGATTTCCTGTGCGAACGGCTTTGCCTTCGGCATTACCGACCATGTGGTCTATGCGCAGCGCCTCACGATAATCCCGCTCCGCCGCCGCGAGATCGCCGGAGCCACGCTCGGCATCGGCGAGGTCGCTCAGGCCAATGGCCACATCCACGCTCTCGGCGGACAAACTGCGATGCAGATCGAGAGACTCGCGGTAAGCCGCAATGGCGGCGGGGTAATCCTTCTTCAACTCATAACCGATGCCGCGCAAGCGGATGGCAGTAGCACGCGCGCGGGTGTTGGCTTGCGCGATCTGCCAGTGCGCCGCCGCGCGGTTGGCACAAGCCAACAGCTTGTCTGCATTCTGGCGAAGACGGTGGACGTCGCCAGTGTCATAGGCTCTCCAACCTGCATTATCGTGATCGCCTGCCGCCATCGCTTTGGCTTCCGCCTGCTGGCTGAGTGAGAGCAATTCATCCCAGCGGCCTGTGAATTCAAGGAAGAACCAGAGCGCATTGCACACCGTCTGGAGCCGCGAATTCGGTCCGGCTACAAAGAGTGGCAAGGCTGGAGCCAGAGTAGGCCAAGCGGCATCGAGCATCGGGAAGCGGTCGTGTTGTTTATAGCCGTTTTCCACAATCAGCGCATAGGCACGCTTTTCCAGCCGGTCGCCGGTTTCCGCGACGACTTCGGGCCGTTTGCGCCGCAGG
>CAZXHW010000207.1:0-10673 GCA_964639915.1 uncultured Heliomicrobium sp. | reverse complement strand
AATGGACCGCTTCGAAGCCGCCTTCAGCGCAAAGCTGGAATCCCACAATTTATCCAACCAACGCGGCGTGTGGCGAAAAATGGCTGATTGCTGTTCCAGATACACACTGATGCCACCAAAGAAAGTTTTTTCACTGCTGACATTCGGCTCGTCGGTCAAGGTCGGCGTATACAGCGGTTGCAGCGTGACGTCGTGCCCCTGCTTCAACAATTCAGAAGCAAGCGCGTTGTCGCGCAAACAACTGCCGCAATACATTCCTGCGGCTCCGGCTGTCAGGTACAAAATTTTCATCGTTCCGAATTCGCCAAAACAGCAATTACTTTTTCGGTCGCGCCACAACCAGCGCAAAATCACTTTGCAAATCGCCCACTTCGACCAACGTGTCTTCAATCGTAAACAGCATCTTCAGAACCTTGATCGAATCTGGGTCTTCGGCTCTGAAATTCCAGGCAATCGTTCCCAACAAAAACTGCAAGATCGTCCCGCAAATTGGGTGAACCGTCTGTATATCAAAATACTGTGGAATGACTTCCATGATTTCCGCTGACCGAACGGCTTCCGACGGATCAACAAGCGAAACTTCCGCAGGGTCAGGAATGGGTGCATCCGATCGAATCCCTTCCGCAGGCGGCGGCAACCGCAGATACTTCGCCGGAATGAGTTCATTGACCAAAGCCAGCACCCGTTTTTGCCGCGCGGTGAAATCAAACCGGCTTGGCCCTACATATTCGTTGACGAACAAAAAGCCGCCGGGCTTCAGCGCCTGTGAAACCTGCGAACAAGTCTGCTCAAGCGCTTCTATGTGATGCAACGACATATTGAACCAGGCAACATCGTAATGATTTTGAGGAAGCGTCAGTTGGTTTACGTCTCGCACCTCAAAGTTCACATTGGTCACGCCCGCCTCTTTGGCGCGCGACCTTGCTGCGCGAATTGCCCCTTCCGCTATGTCAAAAGCATCGAATTCCCGAAAGGCGGTACAGCCGGCAAGTTGCAATTCCAGATTTCCATCTCCGCAACCAATGCTAACCATTCGCTCAACCGGGAGCGAATCGGACAAATACTCGTCCAGGCAAAACCGAACCCAATTCGCTGCTTTGCCTCCCGTCGCCAAGCAATGATATCGCTCACTCACTTCAGGAATCGCAAGCCAATACGTTTGCCGCGAAATCAATTCCTGAAGCTTTTCCGAAAAGACTTCCGACCAATGCTCTGCGGCGCTTGCGCCAACTGGGAATCCGCTGCTGGAATCCTCAACAGGGTTCGGAGCATTGCTGGAACCGGCTTCAGGCCTGTTCAAAATCGCACGCAGAGAACCGGCGAGCTTTTTTCCGATTTTGCGTGGAATGGACATAGGAGCTTTGCCGCAAATTTGTTCTTACGCTGCTTTTTGGAACGCTCTGCGTGCGTACAAGTGCTCAAACAGATTGCCTTCGTGCGGTTGATCCCAGGCGATTTTCATCGTTGGAATCGCGCCGATGTTCAACCGGTCTACGTGCGGCGAAGCCACCAGCCTGTTAATCAATTTTAGATCCTTGGTGATTGCGGTTACGACCAGCGAAGGCCCAAAAGTTTCCGGCATTTCTTCGGGTTTAACTTCGACTACGCTGGCGAAGGGAAACAGGAATTCGCGATTGGCCAGCGGATGTTCGTGGCTTTCAACGTGAACAATGGTCGGCAGCAGGTATGTCGCGCCGTCAACGTTCACCAACCGTTCGCCGCGAACTTTTGCGGAAACGTCCGTCGCGCCGGATTCGCGCAGCCCGGAATCCACAATCCCTGAAATGCGTTTGGCAATATCGGCGTTGGCAAATGGAGCCAGCAAGGCTTCGGGGTCTTCGGCATCACGCGGAACGATTTTGGCGACGCGTTCAGCAATCGCCTGGGCGATTTCTTTCCCGTGGCGAGTCACCCACACGCCAGAAGCATTGATACACGAACGCCCGCCGTTTTCCGTGATCGAAGAAACCATCACATCCAGATATTTTTCCCAATCGTCAACTACGTCATCGCCCAGAACGACTTTGCTGTAGCCGGTTCCGTGCAACTCAACGCGTGAATCGCTGGCGTATTTTCCAACCGTCGAAGAATCGCCAAAGAACATCCCGCGCCCGCACGATTGCAAAATTGCGCCTGCTCCGCCGTGATCCGCCGGGTAATATCCGAAGGCTTCTTTTGGCACTCCGGCTTTGATCAAAGCCTGTGCGATGCGGTACGGCGACCAAGGCTCGCTGCTGCCCGGCTTCAATACCAGCGGCACTTTCATCGCGATTGCAGGAATCCAAAGTGAATGCACGCCCGGCGAGTTGCTTGGCAAAATCACGCCAAGCGAATTTGTGCGCGGAAAGAAACTGACCGCGTGGCCTTCGTGCGAACCGAAACCGTCATCCAGAATTTTCAACTCAAGCCCGCGCGTCAGCCCATCCAGCACGGATTTCATTTCCGCCATCACGCCGCTGATCTTCGACATGTTTTTGCGAACCAGCACGTGCGGCATTCCTGTCGTCGCCGACAACTGCCGAACATAATCATCCGGCGATTGCGACTGGTCGCCGACCGGTAGCGTGTCGTTCATAAAATAATCCGCCGCCTGACGACACATTGCGATCAGTTGTTCGGTCTTGAACGCCGCCAGCGAAGCCTGTGCCGCATCCAGATCCAGCAGATCACGCCGAATCAGACCGGCATTTGCCTGACTGACTTCGACAAACGTTTCCCGCGTCCGGAAGTGCGGCACCCGCGAAACGTCAACACTTTTATAAGAATTGCCTTTGCGAAGAATAGGTATGTGAAGCATAAATTTTGATTGTTACTCAGATTCGTTTGCCATTGCCGCGCCACGATGCAGTTCCAAAAACTTTTCGCGCACGAATGGATTCAGATTGTCACCGAAAGCCGCGTCCAGCCCTTTGACCTTGATTAATTCTTGAACGTCCGCAAGGTCTTTGAGCCTCCCCGCATTGGTCATTCCAGACGCGAGCTTGAGATTGATGAGCATTTCCAGCGTCAAGGTTTTAACGCCGTTGATTACGACAAAACTTTCCGATGGATCGGGGAAACTGATTGGCTTGGGCAATCCATCACCGGGATATTCGCCGGAGGTTATGACTTCAATCGGAACATTCCTTGAAATCGCACGAAACGTCTTTTTCGCCTCGGCAAACTTGGTCACATAACCCAGCCCAACTAATTCCTGATGAAACTTTTCCAGCCCTTCTTTGGTCATCAACAAATCAATGTCTGAAGTGAATCGGTGATAGCCATGCTGATTCAATGCCATCGCGCCAATTACGACATAATCAATATTGTGGGCTTCTAAATCGTCAACCAACTTTCGCAAAGTTTCATTCAGCATTCCTTTGCCCTCAAAGAAATCCAGGCCTTCTTCGTACGCCAGCACTGGCGAAGCCAAAACTTGTTGGAAATCAACTGCGACCATAGAGGTATTTAGCCGTTTGAAACCTGCCTAGCGGTTGATGCGCGTCACGACTATGTTGCCTGCGCCCTGCTTGATTGTGCGTTTGACGAATTGCTCTACGTTTTGGCGCAAGAGCCATTTTGCGCCGTCCTGGTCAATGGCTCTTAGCGATCCACTCGCAACAGCCAGTTCCAAGGTCATTACCGGCACATCGAATTCACGCGCCGCGGCTTTGAAGCTCATCAAATCCTTGCTGTCATAAACACTCATAGGTGGTTTTCTCCTGAAATAAAGGCTTGAAAATTTAAGTGGAAGAATCGTGATGATAGGGATGGGCCCAGAGAGTGTCAAAGATGGTTCGTCAAAAATCATCGAGCTTGAAATTCTTTGGCTCACCCCACTACAATCCGTCCCGCTTATCTGATCTCACCAACGTTTTAACGGAGAGAATTTATACATGGACTGTCTGCAATTTGAAGATTCAATCAGCGATTACCTGGATTGCGGTTTGGCGCGCCCGGTGCGCCGCAGTTTCTGCGAACACCTGTTGGCTTGCCGTCCTTGCCATCAAACGTTCAATGATGTTCGCGTGGTGCTGGACGCCTGTTATGTCATACGGGAATCGAATGTCGGGTCCACGGAAAATGCTTCGGGAATCGAACAACGCATCATCAGCGCTATCACCGTGGGCGAAATGCTCAGTTGCCGGACGCTGGATGCGCTGATTCTGGATTACTTCGAAGGCAACATCGAAAGCTCTTACGAAACCATCTTCAATGAACATTTTGCAGTCTGTGACGATTGCCGACGATTGGTCGAAGGCGTGCGCGAATCGTTGGAAGAACCCGAAACGGTCGAAGTTCCAGCTAAACTGTACGACCGCATTTTCGCCGCAACCGTTGGTTTGCGCCGAATCGCCTGACCCTGCAATTCCCCAACGATCTTGATGCAATTTCCAAGCAAGCAATCGAGCCTCTTCAGCAAAACTGTTTTGTGTCTTTCGCTGATGGGGCTTTTCTGTTCGACCAGCGCCTTCGCTCAGCAGACTGAACCGGAAAAGAAAGTCGTCAATCCCATCGGCACCGCCGATCAACAACGGCAATCCAATCGCCAAACCAAGCCCGTTCAAATTACGATTCTCGCTCAAGTCGAACCTGGCCAGACGCAAGAAGTCAGCCTGACTTCCGATTTTCAGGAAGCTCAGGGTGAAAAAGGTGAGATTGCATTGATGACTGGAAATTGCCAGATTGTTTATGGTGATGTCATTGTCATTGCCGATCGGGCGACCTACAACAGAATCACAGACGACCTGCTGGCGGAGGGTAACGTTTACTTTGAACAACAAGGCCAGCGCATAACTGCCGAACGCATTGAACTAAACTACAAAACCAAGCGTGGCACCATCACTACTCCCACGGCATTTACCAATAGCACTCCTGACGGTACCACATTGGTTGTTGACGCTTCGCGAGCAGACAAAATCAACAGCGACACTTATACGCTGGAAAACGCCAAACTGACCGCTTGCCAGGAAGCAGTGCCGAAATGGGCCTTCACAGCCAAACGCGCGCGTATTCGGCTGGATCATCGCGCAAAGGTTACAACGCATTTTTGCGCGTCAAAAATATTCCCGTCTTTTACCTTCCCTACGCTTCGATTTCGATCAGCAAGAAAGACCGCTCTTCAGGCTTCCTGCTTCCAAGTTCCGGTTCGTCTTCGATCAAAGGGCGAACGCTGCATCTGGCTTATTATCAAACGCTTGGACAAAGCGCCGACGTTTTGGTGCGGACGGACATCTTCACCAAACGCGGGGTTGGACTTGGATTCGACTTTCGCGCCCGGACAAACGAAACGTCAAAGATCAACTTCGGTTCGTTTCTGGTGATTGACCGATTGCTCGGCCCCAAACTACAAGCCAACTGCAATCCTGCTGTTGACCGCAATGGATGCAAGTTGCCGGATCAGGGAGGAAGCAGTTTTTACGCCGAAGCGGTTCATAATTTCAAAAATGGCTTTGTTGCAGTCGCCGACGTCAACATCACGTCTTCGTTCGAATTCCGCCAAATCTTTTCTGACAATATTCTGTCCGCGATTTCGCCCGAAGAGCGTTCGCTGTTTTACCTGAACAAAAACTGGCGCTCATTCAGCTTCAACGCGCAGTTCGGCGAACAAAGCTCTTTCATCGGGGAATTCGACAAAGACGGCAAATTCGTTTCCGACCAGATTGTCAAAGTCCGCAAGTTTCCCAGCGTCGAGTTGAACAAGCGCGCAACGCAAATTTCCGAACGGCTTCCCTTTTATTTTTCGTTTGAATCCGCGCTTGAAGGTGTGCGCCGCAGCGAAACTTCCAGCGATGACATCAAACTGAAAACACCGTCTGTTGTTCAGAGACTGGATTTTGCTCCGCGACTGACTTTTCCGCTGAAATCCTTTGCTGGATTCACCGTGACGCCCAGTCTGGGAGTTCGCTCGACGTTTTACAGTGACAGCTTCGATCCAGTCACCCGTCTGGTCACTGGCCAAAATCTGTTTCGCAACTACGTTGATTTCAATGTTGATATACGGCCAACGGCTGTGGCCAAAGTGTTTCGCCACAGTGACGGCAAGGCGTGGTTCAAACACGTCATTGAACCGTTCCTTGAATACCGCCGGATCGAAGGCATTGACGAATTCGACCGCACGCTACGCGTTGACGAGCGCGACGTGATTGCCGAAACCAACGAAATCGCCTTCGGCATCAGCAACAGCATTTTGGTGAAACGTTCGCCCGGAGAAGGCCAGGCGCCACAGACCCACGAGTTTTTGAACCTGACACTGACGCAAAAATACTTTTTTGACCCCACGTTTGGCGGCGCACTGCGCGATGGTGAGCGCAACCAATTCTTTCCGGTAAACACCTTGGGAGGATTTTCCTTTGGCTCTATTAAACGGGATGTTTCGCCAATCAACATCAAAGCCCGGTTGCGGCCTACGCAAAACATCTTTGCCGACATGCGGCTGAATTACGACACCAAGTTTCACGACCTGCGCGATTTCATTGTTGGCGCGGGCATTACCAAGGGCATTTTTTCCGTCAGCCAATCCTGGTTCTATACGCGCCGTATCGCCGTGGACGAAACCCGCTTTGATCCTGCGACCCTACCAGGCAATCATATGGACCTTTCGGCGTTTGTCGGGAATCCAGCCAAAGGACCTTACGGTGGCTTTACTGTCAGTTACGACCTGCGCGATAAGTTTTTCAACGGCAACGTGCGGGACCGTAAACTGGTCAACCTGACCACTTCGACTGGTTGGGCTTGGGATTGTTGCAGCGTGAACATTCAGACCGTCACCTTTAATGCCGGGGTAAGAAATGAAAACCGTATCGTTTTCGCATTCACTTTGAAGGGAATTGGCTCCTTCGGCACCGAAAATATAGGCCAACGCCGCTGACAAAGCGCAACAAAATCAGTCACTAACCTAACTCTCTTTGCTACTGACCTCTTTCGGGTCAATTTTACAGCACGATAATCGAACAAAATAGATTTTCTGACTCAGAATGGCTCAGAAATGGCATTTTTGTGCTATACTCCCGCCCATCTTAAAGTTAGAAGGAGAACGGCATTGGCAACATTCAGAGAAGGTAATAAAGTGATTTACCCACGACTCGGCATTTGCCGTATCGCGGGGGTAATTGAGCAAACAGTTGGGACTACAACGGTTAAGCTATATGCTCTTAAACCTTTGGACCATCAGGAAACAACGACTGTAATGGTTCCGGTCAACAAGGCCGAAGAAGTTGGAGTCCGAAAACTAATTGAAAAAGAAGACATCCCCAAGCTTTTGAAGTTTCTTGGTAAAGATATTGAAGTCGCGACCGACCACCGGAAACGCAACGCCAAGAATGCCGAGCGAATGGCCACTGGGGAAATTTACGAAGTCGCCGATTCGCTGAAAACAATGGCGAAGCTGAGCAAGTCCAAGACACTTTCTCCTGAAGAGCAACAGACCATGTCTCGCGCACGTTATCTGATTATCAAAGAAATCGCGCACGTCACAAAACTTTCAATTGAAGAAGTTGAACAGATGATTGATGACGCACTGGCCGGGAAAAAAGCCAAAACCAAAAAGCTGGCCGCTTAACTCGATCTCGAAACTCCAAAACTGCAAGGCCGCACAGTCTGAAGTTTTACTTCAGACTGTGCGGCCTTCGCTTATTCTTGGATAATCTCCTGCACTTCACTCATAACGAAGCGCGACCATCGGATCCACCTTCGTCGCTCGGCGCGCCGGAATGAAGCAAGCGAGCAAAGCCACGGTGGCAAGCGTCAGGGCAATCGCGATAAACACGAGTGGATCCGTGGCACTAACATTGAAGAGCATGGTTTTCATCAAACGGCTCAGGAAGATTGCGCCGACAACGCCTAATGCCAAACCTACAACAGCCAGCAACATTCCCTGCTTTACCACCAATTTTAGAACGTCGGATGCTTGCGCGCCGAGTGCCATTCTGAGACCCAGTTCGTGTGTACGTTGCGTGACCGAATAAGCCATCACGCCATACAAACCAATTGCTGACAGCAGCAGCGCTAAGCAAGCAAAAACGCAAATCAGTAACAAAGCAAATTTTCGCTGCGTCATCGAATCGGCGACGAACTGTTCCATCGTGCGAACGCGGAAAATTGGCAAATCAGCGTCGGCATTTTTGACCAGACCGCGAACCGAACCCGTCAAGCTGTTTGGATCATTCGGCGTGCGAATGACAATTGCCATACCGGGCTGCGGACGCTGTTGATGCGGAATGTAGTATTGCGCGCGCGATTCGCCTTCCAGATCCGTGTGTTTGACATGACCGACGATGCCGACGATTTCACGCCAAATACGTTTGTCGGGTGTGCCTTCGAAGCTGATGCGTTTGCCGACAGGGTCTTCGTTCGGCCAGTACTTTTGCGCCAGCGACTGGTCAATGATCGTTACAGGCAAGCTTTCAGCAGCATCGCGCTCTTCAAAATAACGCCCGCGAATTAACGGAATGCCCATGGTTTTGTAGTAATCCGGCGTTGCAGCCCAGCGCGCACCGTGCGGCAAAGATTGGCCTTGCGGTATGTCACGGCCTTCGATACGGAAACTTCCGCTAGACCCGCCGCCACTCAATGGCAGAACCGAAACCGCTCCGACCGATTGAACTCCAGGCAAAGAGCGGACGTCGTTAATCAATTGTTTGTAAAAGTTGGAGCGTTGTGACGCTTCAGAGTATTTGGTCACAGGCAGCGACAAGTGCATCGTCAGCATCCCCTGCGGATTGAAGCCTGGATTGACTTGCTGAACGTGCATAAAGCTTTTCACCAGCAATCCGGCTCCGACCAGAACAGCCAGCGCCAAAGCGATTTCAACTACAACCAACGAACTGCGAATCCACTGCTTTGTTGAGGAGGAGGCGCTGCGCCCGCCTTCTTTCAAAGTTTCGTGCAGATCAGTTTTGGTAGTTTGAATTGCCGGAACAATGCCAAACAAAACACCAGTCAGGATCGAAACGCCGAAGGTGAACAGCAACACTTTCCAATCCAGGCTGATTTCGTTGGCGCGCGGAATGCGGTCTTGATTGAGCGAAACCAGCGCTTTGACACCCCAGTAACCGATCAGCAACCCCAAGCCTCCGCCAACGACTGAAAGCAGCATGCTTTCGGTCAACAACTGGCGAATGATTCGCCAACGTCCAGCTCCGAGCGCCGTGCGGACCGCAATTTCTTTTTGTCTTGCCGAAGCGCGTGCCAGCAGCAAATTGGCCACGTTGGCGCAGGCAATCAACAGCACAAAGCCTACGACCAGCATTACGATCCAAAGCATGGTGCTGATGTCGCCAACGACTTGCTCTCGAAATGAAGTCAGCAGCAAATCCCAATTCGAAGCGTCCGCCCCCTGCATATATTGCTGGCGCAAGTTGGCGGCGATGTTGTGCATCTCGGCTTGGGCTTGTTGTTGCGAAACGCCCGCACGCAGGCGCCCCATTACGCCCAAAAACTCATTGGTAATGCTGTTGGAAGAAAGCTGATCAGGCGTAAAAACAATTGGCGACCACAAATCAATGATCATCCCGATTTCGCGCCCGTACTGGAAACTTTCCGGCATCACGCCCACAACGGTGTAATTTTCCCCGTTCAGCGACAAAGGCTTGTTCAGAATATTTTTGTCGCCGCCGAAGCGTCGCTGCCAAAATCCGTGGCTTAAAACGACAACTCGATTTTTGCCTTCAGAATCTTCTCCAACAGCAAAAGTGCGGCCCATCGCCGCACTCGCTCCCAAAAGTTCAAAGAAGTTTGCAGTCACCGTTTGTCCGGTCAACCGCTCCGGCTCACCTTCTCCGGTTAGATTCGCAGCCCAACCACTGATGGCAGCGATGCTCTCAAATGATTTGGCGTTGTCGCGATAGTGCGCGTAGCCGAAGGCCGATACCGAAGCCTTCAAATTGATCTTCGTGTAGTTGTGATTGACCAGCACCAACTGTTCGGGATTTTTGTAGGCCAGCGGTCGCAGCAGAATGGCATTGACGACGCTGAAAATAGCGCTATTGGCTCCGATTCCTAACGCCAACGTCAGCAAGGCGACAATGGCAAAGCCCGGACTTTTGACCAAGGTGCGAACACCAAATCGCAAATCTTGCAGTAGTGTTTCCATAATCCCTCCAGTTTGGTGAATGGTTCGTTCACGAACAAACACGAAAAGAACGCGAAGCCGAGGTGCAATCTTTTTGCCAGCTTCGCGTTGAGAGTTTGTGGTTAAACCTGATTGGACGTCAGTTAGTGCGTCCTTGCGCCGTGAAGTTTCAGGTTGAGCGGATTGAACGGCAAAAACTTTCTTTTTTCTTTCAGCGGTTGGCGGGATTGCCAAGACGATTCCGCCTTTTGTAGTGAGGCGCAAAATTTACAGCGCCGTTACAAAACCATTCCAAGGTTCCATGGTCGAAGCTCCAGCATTTGTGCTTCGGCAAACAATCAACCAAGAAACGAAAAGAGGAAAATTATGACACCCAATGACTTGTCCACGCTTTTGAAAAAAAACAGATGGTCTTGAACAGTCACCAGCAGTGGCTGCTCTTGCAGCAGGAAATGCGAAGAACTTTCAAGTGTGGCTGACCAACAATGACGGTTACATCGTGCTGAACTGGAGTGCTCCCGTTGTCGGCAATTACGATTTCATTGCCTTGTATGCGCCGGGCGGAAATGAGAACGATCCGAAGGGTTACATTACCCGGCAGTGGCAGTACGCTTCTCAGGGA
>CAZXHW010000206.1:0-10673 GCA_964639915.1 uncultured Heliomicrobium sp. | reverse complement strand
ACGATCCCGACGCTAATGGCTTGTCCGAGCTTGTTTCTGGTTGCCACCGGCAAAAGCAACCAGCAAATAGTGCGTGCGGCACGCGAAGGCGAGATTTCCAAAAGCTATCTGGCTTTGATTTTACAGACTCATCCGAAGGTTCATGTGTTTTTGGAGCAAGAAGCCAGACCCTTCCCCTTTTCATACTAACAGCCTAGACTTTTCCACGCAGCGATCAGCAACGCAACCAGCGATAAAACCCCTTTGACAAACTACTTCAAAGAACGATGGGGAAAGTTTGTCTGCGGGTAGCAGCAACTAAGATATTGCGTAATCATTCAGCGAAATCAGTGAGGAACTCAAATGCCTGCCACACTTGCCGAACACTGTGACCGACTTATCACGGCGATCAAAGACAACCGCGTTGTGCCGTTCTTTGGCGCAGGCGTTAACCTCTGTGGCCGTCCGCAGGGCGCACCTTGGCAGCGCGGTCAATATCTGCCGAGCGGAGGTGAGTTATCCAATCATTTGGCGGAGAAATTCAAGTATCCGAGCGACGACAAATGGGACTTGCTGCGTGTTTCCCAATACATCGCCTCGACGGAAGGAACCGGCCCGCTTTACCAGGAACTGCGCCAACTCTTCAACGCCGTTTACCCGCCGACGTCTCTGCACGAATTCTTTGCCGCCATCCCCGCTTATCTGCGAGCCAACGGCGCATCTTCCAGCCACCTGTTGATTGTTACGACCAATTATGACGACCTGATGGAGCGCGCTTTTGACGCCGCAGGCGAACAATTCGACGTGGTGACGTACGAAGCGGAAGACAGAATGAACCGCGGGCGATTTTGGCATTGGCCGCCCAAAGGCGAAGCGAAGCTGATCGAAAAGCCGAATAAATATCGCGGCCTGTCACCTGACGAACGCTCCGTGATTTTGAAGATCCACGGTGCGATTGACCGCGCCAACTCAATGCGCGATAGCTTCGTCATCACCGAAGATCATTACATTGATTACCTGACGCGCACCGACATATCAAACCTGATCCCCGTCACGCTGGCGCAGAAACTGAGCCAAAGCCATTTTCTGTTTCTGGGCTACAGCCTGCGCGATTGGAACATGCGCGCGATCTTGCATCGCATTTGGGGCGAACAGCGGCTCTCGTTCAACTCCTGGGCGATTCAGTTGAACGTGCAACCGCTGGATCAAAGGTTCTGGGACAAACGCAACGTCGAAATCTTCGACGTCTCGCTGGAAGATTACATTCTCGAACTGAAAGCGCGCATGTAAGCACCCACAGAAATCGAGGGCGAAATGAATAAGTCCGTACTGCCTGCTACTCCCTACAAAGGCTTGATCCCTTATGCCGAAGAAGACGCGCAGTTCTTTTTCGGACGCGATCCCGACCAGGAGATCATTACTGCCAACTTGATCGCGCGACGGCTGACGCTGCTTTACGGTCCAAGTGGCGTCGGCAAAAGCTCTGTCCTGCGCGCAGGCGTGGAGCATCACCTGCTTGAACAGGCGCGGCAGAATCTGGCCAAACGTGGCAAGCCCGAATTCGCCGTCGTCGTTTTCAACCAGTGGCGCGATACTCCTAGCGCCGATCTGGAGCTGGAAGTTCTCGCCTCCGTTGCCCGCGTTTTCAATGGACAGCCGCCAGATGCCGGACAGATGCCGGACGATTTCGTGGAGATGTTACGCATCAATACGGAGCGCGTAGGCGGGCGGTTGCTGATCATCCTCGATCAGTTTGAAGAGTATTTCCTGTATCACGCTCAAGAAGACGGTCCTGGCACATTCGCCACCGAATTCCCGCGCGCTTTGAGCGATCCCGATCTTCCAATCAATTTTCTGATTTCGATTCGCGAAGATGCATTGGCAAAGCTCGACCGCTTCGAAGGGCGCATCCCGCATCTCTTCGACAACTATCTGCGCATTGAGCATCTCGATTCCGAAGCGGCGCGCGAAGCCATTGAAAGACCGGTTGCCAGATATAACCAACTGCTCAAAGCAAAAGAGCAAAAGATCGAAATTGAGCCTGCGCTGGTTAACGCTGTGCTGGGCCAGGTCAAAACCGGCCAGGTGGTGATTGGCGAAGCTGGACGCGGCGTCGTGGCTACGGACGAAACCGAAGATGCCGAAGCGCAGATCGAAACGCCATTTCTGCAGTTGGTGATGACGCGATTGTGGCAGGAAGAGATGCGGCTCAACTCGCGCAGGCTGCGGCTGGAAACGCTCAATCGTTTGGGCGGCGCAAAGCGCATCGTCGAAACTCACCTGGACGAAGCGATGGGCGAACTGTCCGACGAAGAACAGCGTATCGCTTCGTTAATCTTCCAGCACTTGGTCACGCGCTCGCGTACCAAGATCGCCTATCCTGTATTCGATCTTGCGGAAGAGTACCGGCTTGAGCCTCAGCAAATCCTGTCGGTCGTGGAAACCCTTTCAGGCGGCGAAAATCGCATTCTGCGCCCCGTCGCTCCACCTTTGGATCAACCGGAATTATTGCGCTACGAAATTTTCCACGACGTGCTGGCGAACGCGATTCTGGATTGGCGGGCACGATACGTTCAGTCCCAAAAACAGGCGGAAGCAGAACAGCGAGCGGAAGAGGAAAGGCGAAAGGCTGAAGAACAAGCCAGAATCGCCAGAAAGTTTCGCTGGCTGGCTATCGCGATGACCATCATGTTTCTACTCGCAATTGTCACAAGCGTCGTTGCTTTCACGCAACAAAGAAAAGCGCGTCTTTATGCCAAACAGTCCGAGGAGTTACGGAGGGAAGGTGCGAGTCTACGTAAAGAAGGTGCAGATTTGCTTGATTTAAGCACAAAAGCGAACCTATATCTGGCCTCTGCGCGACAGGAAGTTCAGGCTGAACGCGAACGTGCCGAAACATTGATAAAGCTTGCGGACACCAGAAAGCGCGAAGCAGATGCTGCACAACAAATCGCTAAAGTGGAGCGTGAGCGGTCTACATTACAAGAGCGCGAAGTTCGGATCGGATATGCAAACCTGCTGGGCGTGCAAGCAAAAGTCTCAACCGATCCGAATCCGCCGCTAGGTCTGCTTCTGGCGACGGAAGCGATTCGCGCAACGAAAGCAGGTGATCCACGTGTTCCCGCTGCTGAAGAGGCGATGCTGGAAGTTCTGTCACGAACTGGTGGCCGGATTGCGGGCACCCACGATGGACCTGTAGAAGATGTCACTCTCAGCCCGGATAACCGTTGGATGGTCAGCAGAGACGGAGCCAAAGTGAAGCTGTGGAATCTCACTGGAACAAATCCCATTGAAGCTCTCCCTGCGTTAGAGGGTGCGGGAAGACTCGCTGCCTTCAGTCCGGATAATCATTGGCTGATTACGAGCGACGGAACGAGGGAAGAGGGCAGTGATGCCAAAGGCGACCCTGCCGTCAGGTTGTATGATCTGAGTGCTGCGTCCCCAACAGCAGCCCCACGCATTTTACAAGGACACTCCAAGCCAGTCAGCAATATCACGATTAGCCCCAACAGCCGCTGGCTGGTGACAAGCAGTTCTGGAATGCTTAGCCCGGAAGCTGGGAGACGCTCTCTGTTATGGGACTTGACCAAGCCAGACCGCCAACCAATCGAACTGCCTCTTGAAAAAGAAAAACGGGGGGATTTTGTTCCTGTCGCTGCATTCAGCCCCGACAACCATTGGTTGGTCACCAGCAGTTGGGATCCATCTCCGTTACCACTGAATGATGATGGTGCTGCTTACCTCTGGGATTTGACGGTCGAAAATCCTGCTCTCAGGCGCTACGAATTGAAGGGTCATGCACGTTCAATCTCCAATGTTCTCTTCAGCCCGGATAGCCATTGGCTGGCTACCAGCAGTCGGGAAATGAAGATGCGTTCGGGCCGTATAGACGACACCATTCGAGTGTGGGATTTGACGGTGCCTGATCCTACAGCAAAGGTGAAAGTATTGGAGGGCCATCGGGAACCCATTGGAGTCATGAAAATCAGTTCTGACAGTCAATGGTTGGTTACAGGCTGTGGAGGGGATTCTGGTGGCCGAATCTTTGACAATGCCGCTCGCGTATGGAACTTGGCGAGCGAGGAAACCTCCGCTAAATACGTTTTGCCCAATCATGATGGTCCGATCTTTGATGTTGCTATCAGTCCTGATAATCGCTGGGTCGTCACGTTTACGCATGGTTGGACGGGCAGCACCTTAGGCGATTTTTCCATGCGGCTATGGGACGTACAGAATGAAAAGCTCACGTTCTCCCTACGCGAGCAGAGATTTCCACGCTCTATCAAAAGCGCTCAAGTAAGTGCCGACAATCGTTGGCTGGTCACCATCAGCACCGATAATACGGCTCGCGTGTGGGATTTGACGGCGTCAGACCCCTCCGTTGGGCCACGCATTTTGCGCGGTCACGAAAGTCAAATTACATCGGTGAATTTCAGCCCGGATAATCAGTGGGTAGTTACCGGAAGCGAGGACAAGACCATTCGCTTATGGGGACTAAGCAATCCTTCTCCCAATGCGCTTCCGCTTGTCTTAAGCCCGAAAGATAATAGTTTCTTTTTAAGCCCGGACCACCACTGGCTGGCCACACGTGGTCCCGACTTCACAATCCTTCTATGGGACTTAACCGTACAAAATCCAGCCACGACAACGCCAAAAATATTGCGTGGCCACAAGGCCCATGTGGATGATGTCGCTTTCAGCTCTGACAATCGCTTGCTCGTGACCGGAAGCCACGACGAGACAGCAAGAGTATGGAACTTGACAGCGAACGATCCGTCGACTGATTTCAAAGAACTGAAAGGCCATACCGGTGTTGTCGAAAATGTAACAATCAGTCAGGACAACCATTGGCTGGTAACGGGGAGTTTTGATGGCTCCGCCCGTGTGTGGGATTTGACAGTCAATCCCCCCACGGTTAAGCGTGTGTTGTCTAATCCCAATCCGCCCCCTCCCGGCGAAAGCCGCGCCATATTTAGCACATCCATCAGTTCCGAAGGTCGCTGGGTGGTTACAAGCGGACAACCTACCTCCCTGAATGTGTTATGGGACTTGGCCGCTGCAGACCCTTGGGGCAGTTCGGTTCCTCTAAAGGAAAATAATGGCTTTGATATGAGTCCAGATAGTCGCTGGCTGGTGGTTGCCGGGAAAGATAGAACGGCCCGGCTCTGGAATCTGAAAAACGTATCCGAGAAACCCTCTATCATTCCGATTAAGCAAGGAAGTTCAGTTTCAATCAGCCCGAATGGCCGCTGGCTGATTACTTCTAGGGAAGACAATAAACTCGCTTTATGGGATTTGACCCTCGCCACTCCTGCTGCCAAAGCATCGAAGATTCTCGAAGGACACACCGATTCAATCGCGCAAGTCTCCTTCAGCCCCGACAGCCATTGGTTAGCCTCGGGCAGCGCCGACAAAACCGCTATCTTGTGGGACCTGACGCTTCCTGGCTCAAACTATACATCTTGGATTTTGCCTGGCCATGATAAGGAAGTCTCCACCCTTGCTTTCAGTCCGGATAATCACTGGTTGATGACTGGCTGTAGCAACTGGATGGTGACTGGAAATGGTATCGGAACGAATTATTTGTGGGATTTGACGGCTAAAAATCCGGCAGATACCGCAACGTTCTTACCCATCCCGGGTTATCCTCGCAAGGTCGCCTTCAGTCAGGATAACCAGATGATTCATTGGCTAATCGTTGGCGATTACGACCGTAAAACCGTCAGCTTATGGAATCTGCGGCTGAATGAGTTGGAAGACTTGGCTTGTCAATTCGCTGGCCGCGATCTGACTGAAGCGGAATGGAAAAAGTATTTTCCTGGGAAACAGCGCCGTCCAACCTGCCAGAATTTGCCGCTTCAACGGTGACAGTGTCGGCTGAGAGAAATGAATAGGCTTTGCTCAGACCAATTAGCAACAAACCTTACTTGAAATTCGGATTGGGCGTCATGAACACCAGTAAGTTCAGCCTGGCTTCGCTGGTGTTTTTGACTCCGTGGTTTGAACAAGCCGGGGCGAAGATGATTTGCCCTTCGCCGTGTTCCTGAGCTTCCTCGTCAACGATGAACGTCCCGCGTCCGTTCAGCACAAAGTACAATTTGTCTTCGTCCTTGTGCGCGTGAACTTTTTGCTCCTGCCCAGGTTCCAGGCAATACACGTCGCAGAAAAAATTCCGTGTCTCAAACAAATTGATCTTCTGCATTTTGTCGGGCGAAAACTGCGCGACAGCCAATACATCTTTGATTTCCATCAGACATCCTCTTGGTTTGAAGTTTGTTTTGCGCGGCAATTGTATCTCAACAAATCAGGCAATCGCTCGAACCATTTTGCCCACCCAGACAGAAAAAGGCCGCAACAAGGCCAGAAGATCCTGTTGCAGCCGTTGAATCTGATGCCGCTGCTGTTACGGCGCGAAGTAGCCTGAGACATCAATAACAAGATTGGTCGTTGCCGAGGCATACATTTTGAAGTCGCCGTTCAGCAGCCCCAAGCCCGCCGTGAAGTAGCGATTAAAGTTCCTGCCGGATTGGAAGTTCGAAGTCGCGGCCAAGGGTCTGGTCGCAGCATCGCTGGGCCAGAACGTCAGGAAGCCGTTCGCTGTTGGCATAACCGTCGTCGCGTTGCCGATGATGGCTCGCGCGGTGTTGGCAATGGTGCAAACGCCGCGTGCCGCTTGCAGCGATTCCACTCCGCCGGTTAATGCTGCGCCGGGCAAGAAGCAGGCTCCGGTTGCGCCTGGGCGTGTGTCCAGCAATCGCGCTGGCGCTACAGGTGAAAACAGTAACCCGATTCCATTCACGTCTTCCGCATCGCCGCTGTAATAACCCAACACATCTATGACCAAGTCGGTCGCTGCCACAGTGTAAATTTTGAATTGACCCGATGGCGACAGTCCCACGGTGAAGGGCGAATTCAGAATCGAGCCAGATTTGTAATTTCCGCTGGCCGCCAGTGGGCGCGAAGCGGCATCGGCTGGATACAACGTGATGAAGCCGTTTGCTGCCGGAAATACAGTTGTTGCATTGCCCACCAAAGCTTTCGCGGCTGCCGGAATCGTTACGCCGTCACATGTCGTTGTGCCTTGCTGAGTCGTGTCTGTGTTTGCGGCCAAAGGCGTTCCGGGCATAAAGCAGCCAACAGGTTGTCCGGTGCGCGTTTCCAGCAACCGGATTGGCCGCGGCAATGGGTGAAAGTACAGCCCCGCGGCTTCGGGCGGCGCGTAATATCCTGTGATGTCTACGACGACTTCCGCCGTGGTTGAAGCAAAAATTTTGAATGCACCGTCCGCCGCGCCCAGGCCCACAGTGAAAACATTGTTGAGCACATCGCCAGCCGCAAAGTTCGTGTTGGCGACCAATTGCAGCGTGGCATCGCTTGGGTAAATGGTCAGAAAGCCATTGGCCGAAGGCAAAACGACGGTGACATTTCCAGTGACGGCTTTGGCCGAAGCCGGGATGCCGCAAAAGTTTCTGGCAATTTGCATCAACGAAGTTCCGCCTGTGATTGGCAATCCCGGAGCGGAACAGGCTGTTTGCCCGGATCGCGTATCGAGCAATCGCGTAGGTGAAGACAGCGGATAAAACATCAAACTGTTTGCGCCGCTGCCGCTGATAACGACCGTGTAAGGATGTGTGCCCATGCAGCCCAGCGAGTCCGTGACTTTGATGGTGAAAGAGAAAACATCCGTAACCGTAGGCGTTCCCGACAAAACGCCTGCCGTCGTCAGTGTCAACCCATTCGGCAAATTGCCTGCGCTGACGGAGAAGGTGTAGGGCGAAGTCCCGCCTTTCGCGCTGAAGTTTTGCGTCGGGTAAGCTATCCCGACAAAGCCATTCGGCAGTGTCTGAGGACCGACGCTGATTGGTCCGCAAGGGGGCAAGATATTCAGGGAATACATCCGTTCGCCGAAGCAAGTGGTCGTGCTGTCAGTGGCTCGAGCGGTGAAGTCGAACAGGCCAAATGCGGTTGGTGTGCCTTCCAATAAGCCGGAAGAAGATAGAGTTATTCCGGACGGCAACGAACCCACTGGAATCGTGAACGTGTATGGCGGCGTGCCGCCGCTGGCCATTAACTGCGTCGTTGGATAGGGCGTTCCCGCCACTCCATTTGTTAAAGTGGCCGGCAAGATACTAATCGGCGGGCAGCCAATGCTTACGTTCCAGAATCCGCCAGAAAGCGAAAAGCTGCCGCCAGTGGAAGCCCCCACGGCGTTTTGGCCAATGGTTCCAATCAACTGATTGCTGCCGCCTGAACTGTTGCCGCCGCCTCCGGCGACAACGGATTTGGCAATGTTGTAACTGCCGCCCGCCTGCAACGGCTCAAGCGCGATTTCTTCATCAGCATTTGTTTCGGGCGCAAAAAGATTTTGGGTCAAAGCGGCAGCGCTGGCCGAAGTCATTCGGACTTCCGGCTTGTCAGCTTTGCCGCCGGATGAAATCCCCGCGCGAAGCAAGTTCGGCAAAAACGTTCCGCCGCCGGATGCGATGATCCGGTGGGCGTAAATCGTCAAGCCGAACATCGCCAGCAGCGCCAGCAAAATTGACCACTTTCCGACCATCGTTCTCATAACTTTTATCCTTGTAGAAAAGAACATTTGGTTTGCAGCGTAAGCCTACTGAATGCGTACTGTGACGATGTTGGCCGGTTTGCCGTCCACGATGACATTGATATTCTTCGACCCGCTGCTCAGGCCTGCGGGCAATTGCACACGCAATTCATCGAAACCTGTAGCCGCGCTGGACGCTCCGGCGTAAGTTGCGGTCGCCGCTACTCCGCCGACTGTCACGGTGGGCAATGCGGCCCGATTGCGAAAGCCCGTACCCAGCAAGACCAGCGTCAATTGTTCCGTCGGGGCCGCCAGCGCGACTTCGACCCAACGGCCTGTCGGCTGATTGAACCTTGCGACTTGTTCGATGGTTTCCACCGCACCGACTGTGCGGATGGCATAACCCTTCATCACTCCTGCGCCGTTGCTTTCGGCCGAAAAGAGACCGGGTGCGACCGTGGCCACTTCAATTGTCGCCGTGAACATTGCTCCGCTGGCCGTGTTGATCGTCACCGTGGCCGTCCCGGCGGCGGTATCCACTGGCAGCAGGAAATTGACCCGTCCTGGTGCGACGAAATACAGACCGGCCGCACGGCTGACGCTGGCGCTGTCCACCACTGTCACCGTTGTCCCGGCCAGCGAAGCTGGCAACGGCAAGGTCGTCGCGGCCACCAACGCGCTGGCCAGATTTGTGCCGAAAGCCGTGACTGTCGAACCGGATGCGATTTCGTTTGAGCCGAAATTGGCGCCGGAGCCAAGAGTAAGCGGTGGCGCGACGGCGCTGTCGAATTCATCCGCGCCGATGTCCGGAGTGGTGACAGAGCGTGTGTTGTTGTCTATATCGTCGGTGATGCCGCTGACCGGCGTGCCCGCGTTGGCAACCTGGCTGGCGAGGCTGGTGTTAATGTGCAGGTCGCTGATGCTGACGAAGATCGGGTCGGCGTTCAAGCTGTGGCTTTCCTTGCCGGTCACTGACTGCCAACTGGACAATGTAGCGTAGTAGGTGCTGGAGTTGGTTGTGCCGACGACGGATTGGGCATTGGACACATTCGTGGACCAATCGTTGTAATCCAGCATCCCGTCCGCCGCAGCAGCGCCCGACAGACTGATCGCCGGATGTTTGTAGACGGTGTTAAAGGACGTAACGTCCATGCGAGCGATGTTGTTTTTGACAACCCAGCCGGTGCCGCCGCTGTATACATCGATGCCGCTGGACTGTCTGGCAGTTTGCGCCGCGCCCGCGGGGTCCAGGTCACCAGTGAGCCGGATCGAATTGAAGGCCACCAGATCGTTTTCGCTCAGCCCAATCTGTATGCCCGCCGCCGATAAATTGCCGGGGCCGGAGGTATTGATCCCGTTGGCCTGGATATTCCAGACGAAGTTATTGACGATTTTGTTGTTGGATTGAATGCCCGTTCCGTGCGCGGCGACCACGATGCCTGCGGCGGTTTGGCCTTTCAGGTGCGCAATGTCATGAACACGATTGCGCGCGACGGTTAAGTTATGCACCGCGCCATTCAAAGGCTGCAATTGCGCTTCATCCGCCGCCACAATGCCCGCCACTCCGATGGTGCCGGCGGGCGTGTTCAGCGTGTGCCAGACGCCGACGAAACGCACTTCGTTATTGGTAATCAGACCGTCCGCATCGTGCGCCAGCCAGATGCCAGCCAGCCGCACCTGGTCAGGCCCGAAGGCGGACGACCCGATCAGGTTGTCGCGGATGACCGTTTGTTGGTTCCATTCCGCATCGCCAAAGGAAGACGATCCGTAAGAGACGATGCCGTGGCTGACTTTGGTGATCTGGTTGTTGGCATAAGTGTTTTGGTGATTGCCGAAGCCTCCCGAAAATAATAAGGAATCGGGTTCCGGCGGCGTGACATCGCCCGCGCAAAGAATGCCGTAAACCGTTTTGGCATTGCTCGCGCTTTGATCGGCCTGGCTGTTGATGATCAGGTTTTTGAATGTGTTGTTGGATGCGCCCGCATTCTGACCCAGGCTCAGCAACTGAATGACGGCAAATGGCCCAGGCGCGGCGTTGGTATTGGTGTTGGTGATGGTCAGGCTGCGATCCGTGCCGCCGTTCAGCGAACCGTCCAACGTGAAGCGGTCGGTTCCGTACAACTTGATCAGCGCCGTGTTGCTGCTGCCG
>CAZXHW010000205.1:0-10680 GCA_964639915.1 uncultured Heliomicrobium sp. | reverse complement strand
CGCCTGCAATGGAATCGGCACAAATGCTTCTTCTCTTCCGGGCGCGAGATCGAAATGCGTCAGCAGCGCTTGAACCACGCGCTCCGTCATATCAATCACCGAACGGAATCGCGCATTCCAGAACAGTCCCGGCGTGATCAGCAACAGCGTCGCCAGCGCGCCTTCGTCCTGCAATCGCTCCGCAGCCACTGCGGCATATTGCGCCCCCTGACACCAACCAGCTAGGTGAATCCGCTTAAAGCGTTTCGCCAGCATCTGGATGTGTTCCACCACATCGTCAATCGTGCGAACTGCGCTGACCAGATCGCCACGCTTGCCGTTCAAGCCGCATCCGCGCCGGTCAGGAGCGAACACAGACATTTCCGATTGCGCGCGCACCGCTTGCGCCAATGGGCGTTGCCACAGCGAATGGCTCATGCCGCCGTGTAGCACTACCAATACATCAGACCCAGTTTCCGGCCCCCACATTCGGTAATTGATGTCGTACCCATCCGACATCGTTTGTGTGGTGACCGTTTCGGTTTCTTTCCACAGATTTCCACCCATTCGGCAAGACAAGCCCCAGCCAAGCTCCCACGCTGTCGGAGGCGTCAACTGCAATCCTTCGGTTGTGATTTCGGCGTAAGGCCGACGCAAATCCAGAAACCCGCCGCGCCCCCAACGCAGGCTAGGACTCGCAGGTTCGCGTTCGACCAGACGCGAACCAAACGCGCCTTCCTGGGCAACCAGCAAATCACCTGCGGACGCGGCCAGCAACATCGCCGCGCGCGTCAACACGGAAGTTTCTCCCACGTGCGCGCCGATAATGACAGGCCATCGGCGCTTCTTGAGTTCTTTCATCAGCCGCAACCCGCGCAAGACGCCGCCCACACGTGAAACTTTCAGATTGGCCATAAAACGTCCGGGCGCGCCGTCGTAGCGTTGCAGATCGGCCATCGTGCATAAGCTTTCGTCCACGATGATCGGGCAACCCAATTCAACGCCGATTTTGCTGTGTTGCTGAACGTCACGCGGTTTGACGGGTTCTTCAACGCCAAACAGTTCGTAACCAAGCGAGCGCAAATAAGGCAATGCTTCGTCCGGAGATTCCGCCCACAGATTGTTGGCGTCCACACGCATTCGTGCGCCGGTCACACCGTGCCAAGTAGTTAACTCTTCTATGCTGCGGAGCTTTTCCCTGTCCATTTCCAGATCGCCGCCCAGCTTCACCTTGAAATCTTTGACGCCCAGAATCAGGTATTGATCAATCAGGAAGCGTGTCTTCCACGATTCGTCGCTGCCCAGCACTGCCGAATACAAATGCGGGCCGCCCGGCGCTGCCAACCCAAGCATGGCTTCGACGCTTTGGCAGCGCTCGCGCGCAAACAAATCCAGCAACGCGCTTTCAATCGCGCACCACACAGACGGCGAACGGTCAATGTCGGCGGAATGCTCAACCACCCAGCTTTGCATGGCTTCAAAACTTGAGCATTCCCGTTGAATCGCCTCTTGCCATTCGCCCACCCATTGCTTGCACGAACTGCGCGTTTCACCCGTCACGTACGGACGAGGACAGCCTTCACCGTACCCGCGCAACTCGCCCCGCGAAGCTTCGACCCAAATGCTTTCGCCATGCGTGCGCGCTGCCGAAGCGTGGCGAAAGGTCATTTTCAGCGGAACCCGCAGTTCCGAAAACCGCAACCGCAATTCAGTGCTCATTCACTTTTCCTCCGCCGCGCAAACAGAGCGCGGAAAAATTGTTCCATGCCAAACAGGTGCTCTCGATGAAACGTCCAGCACGTGTAGTCTTTGACCTTGGAAAAACCGGCAGCCTCATAAGCCGACAAGTTTTCCCCATCCTCTAACGCGATGCACTGCGTGCGCCCAAATTCGGCATACCTTTGTTTGGCCGCTTCCGCCAGCACCAAACTAGTTTCGGCGTCCGCTTCATCCACCAAATGCACGGTGAAGGAATTGGTCAGTTCGCTGAAATTCATTCCCAGGGATGCAATCTCTAACAACGCAAACCCCGTCACCTGACCATTGCGCTGGGCAATGATGGATTCCCGGCGTCGCAACAGTCCAGCCTGTTCATATTCCCGCGACAGTTTTTCCACCCCGTTGCACGAAGCCTGGTATTGATTCGCCTGCACTTCCACTGTTCGACCGCGCGCAGTGAACCAGTCTTCAATCATCACCTTGTCTTCTTGCGCGCCGGCTCGTACTTCAATTCCGGCGGGCAGCTTCGGTGATGAACCTGCCGTTGGCGCAACCAGATAATGAAAGGTTCGCAAATCAGAGGTTGCCGGATCGGTAACTCGTTTCGCGTATCCGCCAAACACACGCGCAGGCCACAGATTATTCGGACGGAAATACATCTTGTTCCAGACAATATCCGGTCGCAGTTGCCCGTATTGCGTGAATCCCAGTGTCAACTGCGCCGAAGCGCACAGCCTGCGGGCCGACATCGGCAGCGCGGCCAGATGCTGCACGATCCAGGTTTGTTCGCACCACCGCAGAATGCTCATATGCGCTTCCAGAATCTTTTCGTTCCGAATGACGGCGGTCGCCATCAAGTTGCCATTGGCCAGCAACAGTTTTCGCACGGTCTGTTGAATATCGGGAAGCACCGGTTCCAATCGCGCCACTTTTTCGGGATACAAGAAACCGCTGTCCAGCAACAAAGTCCAAATGTCGTCAAAAGTAACATCGTGCGCCACCTTCAACCCCGGATAAGAAGCCTCAACCTGCCGGGAATACTCTTTTTGAACGCCGCTCAACTGAACCTCTGTAGAGTTTGTTCTATCAATATGTGAATTGCTTTGCATCGTTTACGCTCCTTACCATTACTGCCCATTGATCCAATTTCCGCTCTGCCCAGAGCCGGAGTAAAAATTGCGCTAAGCGTTGAAAATCCCTTTTGCCGCTCACATCTGGTAAGGCGGAGTCCACACTTGAGTCCCGCCAAGAAAAATCAGTTTTTTTCGGAGAGGGTTGAAGGTTGGGCAAGAAGACAAAACAAAGTCTCTGCTTTCCGTTGGGCTTCGGTTTTACGCACCGGCAAGATTTGCGCGGTTCGGCATGCGCTCGTACACTCGACCCGATCATGAGGAAGAGGCGAAAAAACGAGGAAGTTGAGCGGCTATTGTGCGAACGCTGCGGGAATCAGCACGCCCGGCGATACCAGCTTTTTGATTTTGGCACATCTCAGAACGCTGATAACGAACAGGAATTTCTGCTTTGCGCCGGCTGTGCGCGACAGAAAAGAAAACAAATTCAGACTCAACCCGCATCCCCCGAAGGGTTGACGCGCAAAGAATTGATTGCCGAACTAGACCGGTTCTTTGCCGCCAGCAGCGTGTTCGATATTTGCGGACGCTGTCATCAGCAAGACACAGGTTGTTGTCCGCCGACTTGTCGCGTGATGGGCACGGCGGGCTGCGATCCAAATAACAAATTTGGCAAGACGGTTTTCTGCACGACGTTTATTTGCAGTGCTTTGTTGAACGCGATTTCGGAATGCGATCCGGAAATTGGCCGGACATTGCGCTGGGTCAAAAACGAATTGGGAGCAGCCGAGTTTCACATCTACGAAATGATTACGCGGGTTCCTGCCGAAGCGCGTGAACCGGTTCGCC
Organism: uncultured Heliomicrobium sp.; assembly: GCA_964639915.1. Lineage (GTDB taxonomy): Bacteria > Acidobacteriota > Blastocatellia > RBC074 > RBC074 > RBC074. The sequence goes on along the minus strand of CAZXHW010000205.1, from coordinate 7,063 downwards.
CATTGATTCTGCCGCAACGGTATCCAAAACCTACTGGATTGAATGGAAAAGCGATCAAGGAAAAGCTTGTCGCGCTGACTGAAGAAGTGTTGGAAATACGGCGGTTATGGTCCGAAGAAGAAAGGCGGGAAAAAGCTACGTCACCTGTCTAACCGCTTTTTCCCGCCAAGTTATCTGCTTGTTTTGCAACTACGGCAGATCAATCAAGATAATCTCGGTTTCGCCGGAAGCCGACAACTCAAGCTTTCCCGACTCCGTAATTCTGGCTTGATCGCCAGTCGCCAGCGTCTCACCGTTTAATGCAACCTCGCCTTCAATGACGTAAAGGAAAGCGCGTCGCCCGGTTTTCAGTTCGTGCGCAACTAGATCCCCTGCGTTCAGCCGCGACACATAAAACGTCGTGTCCTGGTGAATCTTGACGCCGCCCGGCACATCCTGGCCGGAAGCAATCGGCAACAGCACACCTGTTCGCTGCTGAGTCGTGAACTGTTTTTGCTCGTAAGACGGCTTCAGTCCATCCTGTTCGGGCAAAACCCAGATTTGCATCAGCCTGACCGGATCAGTTTCCGAAGCGTTGAACTCTGAATGAGCAATCGCAGTTCCGGCGGTCATTCGCTGAACTTCGCCAGCGTTGATGAAACCAACTCCGCCCGTGCTGTCTTTGTGCGCCAGCCTGCCGCTCAGCACGTAAGTCACGATTTCCATTTCGCGATGCGAATGCGTGGGGAAGCCTCCAGCACCCGCAATTGTGTCGTGGTTGAAAACCCGCAGCGGCCCAAAATGCACGTTGCTTGGGTCGTAATAACGGTCAAAACTGAACAACCAGTATGCCGACAGCCAATCACTTTCCAAATGAAATCTGTCTTTCGCTTTGATAATCTGCATAAAACCTCCTCGTTTTATTTTTTAGCTTGTGATTATTGCTTGTCGCCTTGCAACGCGCGATCAACTGAAAACCGTCCGCCACCGCGAATCATCAGCGCCAGGGCGATGCCCAAAACCAGCAAATGGTATTCATAGCCTTCCCCTTGCTGCTGACCGAACCAGTTCATGAAAAATCCAACTTTCCCGTGAACGGTGAAAATTGCTCCCAGCATCACCATCGCGATTCCGAAAGCGCTGAACCGTGTCAGAAAGCCTGTGATCAGTCCCAGCGCGCCAAAGGATTCCGCCAGAATTACCAGAAAGACAATGACTGCGGGCAATCCCATGTCCGTCATCGCTTTCATGGTCGCGCTGAAGCCATACCCGCCAAACCAGCCCAACAGCTTTTGCGCGCCGTGCGGAAAGATGACCAAACCCAATGTCAGCCGCAACACCAGCGGAAGAATGTCATTCGTTGTTGCCAAAAGTTTGCGAATCATACGTGTTTCTCCCTCAATTAAGTAAGTCCACTGCTTGATTGTTTCTCAGTTAACAATCATGGCAAAATTTTTACTCTTCCAGCAGTTTGCCGAGAAGAGTGAAAAGCGTTTTCTGTTCGTCGCGGGTCAGCGGTTTCAATTGTTCATTTGCCACGCCAATAACCTCTGACAGCGTTTCTTCGATGAACTTTGCTCCTTCCTCAGTCAATTCCACCAAATTCACACGGCGGTCGCCGCAGGAAAGGCGTTTGACGAACTTTCGATCCTCCAGCAAATCCACCAGCTTGGTGACATTGGCCCGCGAAGACAGCATCTTCCGGCCAATTTCGACTTGGGAAATCGGTTCCGCTGAGCCATTCAGGATGCGGAGGACGTTGTAATGATTGTCCGTCAATCCCCATTGACTGAAGCGATTGTCCGATTCCCGCCACAACCGATCTCCCACGCGCATCAATCGGATCAGGGTTTGTTCCCCCACGCTCGGTGTAATTTTCACTTTCTTCGTCATCGTGGTGCGGAAGATACTCGTTTCCAAATAGATTGTCAATAGGGAAACAATCCACCGACGATCTATTTTTTGATGAATGGAAAATGGACAGACCGAACGGGCTGGCTATACTTAGCGCGGCCTTTTTGCGCCATCAATCCAAACAAAAGCGAGCAGGAAATGTCTCAATCCAAAAAATACCGCAGTTCAAATTGGTTTGGGCCGTCCGACAAAGGCGGCTTCATTCATCGTAGCTGGACAAAAAACCAGGGATATCCCGATCACCTTTTCGATGGCCGGCCGGTCATTGGCATCTGCAACACGTGGTCGGAACTGACGCCGTGCAATGGCCACTTCCGCAAAATTGCCGAACATGTAAAGCGCGGCATTTACGAAGCAGGCGGGTTCCCCATGGAATTTCCCGTCATGTCGCTGGGCGAAAACCTGATGCGTCCGACGGCAATGCTGTTTCGCAACCTGGCCAGCATGGACGTGGAAGAAACGATTCGGGCTAATCCGATTGACGGCGTCGTGCTGTTGGTCGGGTGCGACAAAACGACTCCGGCTTGCTTGATGGGCGCAGCCAGTTGCGACCTGCCGACACTGGCGATTTCCGGCGGGCCGATGCTGAACGGCAAATTTCGCGGCGAAGACATTGGCTCCGGCACCAACGTTTGGAAATTCAGCGAGGAAGTCCGGGCGGGCATTATGCCGCTTTGTGATTTTCAGGAAGCCGAAAGCTGCATGAGCCGTTCGACCGGTCACTGCATGACAATGGGAACGGCTTCGACTATGGCCAGTGTAGTCGAATCGCTGGGGATGGGAATGCCAATGAACGCGGCGATTCCAGCGGTGGATTCCAGGCGTTATGCGCTTTCCCACATGGCAGGCCGCCGCATCGTCGAAATGGTTCACGAAGATTTGCGGATGTCGAAAATTCTGACTCGGCAGGCGTTTGAAAACGCCGTGCGCGTCGTCGGCGCCATTGGCGGTTCAACCAACGCCGTCGTTCATTTGCTGGCCTTGGCTGGAAGGTTGGGCATTGATTTCAAGCTCAGCGATTGGGATGCCCTTGGCCGGGATGTTCCGTGTCTGGTCAACCTGATGCCTTCGGGCAAATATCTGATGGAAGATTTTTATTACGCAGGCGGAGTTCCCGCAGTCATTCGCGAGCTTGGCGACTTGATCAATCGCGACGCGTTGACCGTCAACGGCAAAACCATTGGCGAAAATACCGCCAACGCGCCCTGTTACAACAATGATGTAATCAAACCTTTCAATGAACCGCTGGTCAAACAAGGTGGCTTGGCTGTGCTGGGCGGCAATCTTTGCCCGAACGGCGCGGTCATCAAACCTTCGGCGGCAACTCCGGCATTGATGCAACATCGAGGGCGCGCCGTGGTGTTTGAAAACGTCGAAGATTACAACGCGCGTGTTGATGATCCAGACTTGGATGTGGATGAAAACTGCGTGCTGGTGCTGAAAAATTGCGGGCCGCGCGGGTATCCGGGAATGCCCGAAGTCGGCAACTTTGGCTTGCCGGAAAAGATTCTACGGAAAGGCGTTACTGACATGATCCGCATTTCCGACGCAAGAATGAGTGGCACGGCTTATGGAACCGTCGTGCTGCACGTTGCGCCCGAAGCAGCGACAGGCGGTCCTCTCGCATTGGTCGAAAACGGCGATTACATCCAACTGGACGTGACAGCCCGTAAGCTGCATCTGGAAGTTTCAGACGAAGAATTGGCCGCTCGGCGCGCGCGCTGGCAACCGCCTGCTTCGCCGTATGAGCGCGGCTATTACAAACTTTACGTGGATCACGTGCTTCAGGCCGACCAGGGAGCAGATTTCGATTTTCTGGTCGGACACAGCGGCACAGAAGTTACACGTGAATCACATTAAACTTTAGCAGGATGACAGCAGTTTTTCATTTTCCATTTCCCATTTGCGATTTTCCATTGGTCATCGGCGGCAACCATCCATTGGCAATGACAAATGACAAATCCAATATGGAAAATGGAAAATGAATCAGACTCAGACCTGCCTAAGAAAATAGTATCAGTCAGGTTCCCCAATGCTTCTACGACTTTTGAAATCCATTGGCTGGCCGTTGTTCCGCGTGTTATTTGCCGTTGAATTCCACGGGGTGGAAAACGTTCCCGAACGCGGCGCAGTCATCATCGCCGGCAATCATCCGTCCTACCTTGACCCGGTTTTAGTCATGCTACCAGTCAAACGCAAGATTCGGTTTATGGCCTGGGATGCGCTGTTCAAAGTTCCTGTGCTGGGCCAATTGATTCGCGCAATGGGTTCGTTCCCCGTGGACATTCGCAAAGGCAAAGGAGAATCGGCTTTCCGCGAAGCGTTGAAGGTGTTGAATAGCGGCGATGCGCTGGGCATTTTTCCCGAAGGGCAGCGTTCTGAACAGGGGCCTATGGGTGAACTCAGAACTGGCGTGGCTCGGTTGGCCGTTGAAACCGGGGCAGCAATTGTTCCCGTCACGATTGGCGGAGCGTATCGCGCCTGGCCGAAATGGAAGCTCTTACCAAAACCCGCGAAGATTATCGTTCGGTATCACGAACCGATTCAGCTTCACGAACCAGACCGCGTTACCCGCCGCGACGACAAAGAATTCCATCAACAGGTGATGCAACAGGTTGCCGAACGCATCAACCGTTCGTTGACGCCTTCGCTGCGGGTTCACGATGCCTACGAACGTTGGTACAGCCAGCCACCATCAAATATTCGCAGCTACGAATGGGCACCGCTTATTGCGGTGATTGTGACGTTGCTGGTCGCTATCCGGCGAAACACAATCGGACAAACCTGGCTTGGCGTTTTACTGCCAGCGGTGGGCTATTATCTGTATTTGATGGCTGATCTGACGTTGATCAAACCTGCGCGAATTGCCAAATGGATTCGCAACACCATGCCGGTTTGGCTGATTTTGATTTGGCACTATCCGCTTTGCGCAGCGCTGGCGATGCCATCTGGCGAGCGCAACGAATGGCTGGTTTTGGCTGCGCTGGCGGCGCTCTTTCCATTTTTTTACGAACACTACTTCACGCTGCAAAAGTTCGTGCGCGGACTGGTATCCAGCTATTACTTTTCCATGGTTTTGATGCTGGTATGGCCGCACGGGCTGGGAACGCTGGTTACGGTGCTCGGCTTCATTGCGATTTTCGTTTTGTGGTTTGAAGTGATTTACCGCTGGCTGATTGCTGCGGTGATGGTCGCAGTGGTTATCGCAGCAATCTGGTTGACCGAGTTGCCGCGCATGACCCTGGCAATTTACGTCGCGTTGTCATTTGCCATGATTGCGTATCTACAAACCTTTGTTTCATTCGCCTATGACATTCGCAAAGCTGGAGACGTATCGTTGAAATAACAACGTTTGAAAGGAAATTATGCCGCAATACATTCTGCTTTCGATTTCGCCGAATTTGCCGCCAGAGGAAGTTATTGGCGCGGACCTGACGCCCGAACTGATTCAAACCATCATTCAAAAATACAACGATTGGACGGCACAGCTTCATGCGACGGGCAAGTTGAAAGGTTTGAACAAGCTCCGCGATGATTTGGGCAGACAGATTAATGGCTTCGGCGAAGGCCAGATTGTCACGGACGGTCCGTTTGCTGAAACAAAAGAAGTAGTTGGGGGATATTGGATTGTCGAAGCGGCAAGTTACGACGAAGCAGTGAAGCTGGCCAGCCGTTGTCCGAGCTTGGAATACGGTGGCACCGTCGAAGTGCGCGAAGTCGAAGAGATTTCGATTCCGGGTGTTTGCTGAGCATTGCCGAACAACGAAGGGCTGATTGGACGCAAAAGAATTGTCAAAATCTTCGGGCTGTACAAAAAGAAATAGGCGCTGACAGTCGTGGGATTGCCCGTCAGCGCCTGATAAATGCGGTTACCTTCCTCACCCTTGGTAACCGCTTGACACCGTCAGTGGAGTTAACCACCTGGTATCTCGTTGCCCCACCTAAGCTAGTGCAACCGCGATGCCACAACCATGCGCTTGCTGAAAAAACGTATAAACCTCAATAAACACAGGCCTGCCGCAGTTTTTCGCATTATTGTGACAAAGCTCGATCAGAACGATTTCTGTAAAACTTACTCAATCCAAGAAGAATGGCTATAGAAAATTTGCAATCGGCAGGTAATTCTTTGCTGGATTCAGTTGGGGGAGGCCGCTGCTTTACTGAGATTTAAGGAAAATGACTTACAACACATCCGCAAAAGCTTTTTTTGTTCGCTGGAACCACCAATAACCGAAGATAAAACAAATCAGTCCAAATATCGTCGTAAAGCCCAACCCACGCCAATCTGGCATTCGGCCTTCCAACAGAGTCCACCGATAACTGCGAATCAATGGAGCCACAGGGTTCAAATCCACCAGCCAGCGGTAATTGGGCGGAACCAGATTCTCAGGATAAAGAATTGGCGTTAGATACATGCAGGCTTGCAGCGCCAATTGATTGACCTGCGCCATATCGCGGATGAACACACCCAGACTGGCCATCAACCATCCCAGTCCAATTGTCGCCAGCAGTTGCGGAATCAGCAGCACGGGCATCCAAAACGCTGTCGCGTGCAACGTTCCCTGCATCAGCAAAGCCGCAATCAGCAAAACAATCGTGCCCAGCAATTGCTGCATCAACGCTGAAAAAGCCAGATTGACCGGCAAGGCTTCCAGCGGAAACACCACACGACGAACCAGGTTGATGTTGTCTGTCAGAGATGTGGTTGAGCGCAACACACCATCGCTGATCGCAATCCACGGCAACATTCCGCAAAACAGATAGACGGCAAAGCGTAGGTGTCCGCCTTGTTCGCCAAACCTGGCGCTGAAGATTCCCGAAAAAATAACGGTAAAGATAACGATTTGAACGGCAGGTGTGATGATCGCCCAGCCCATTCCCATGACTGAGCCTTTGTACCGGCTGGTCAGATCTCGAAGCACCATTGAGCGAATGAGCCCTCGGTGTTCGCTCAGAAGCGTCCAAGCCGGACGCCACAGGGGAATTTTTGCGCTGGAACTGTAATTCATAGCGGATTGCGGGTTTAGGGTGGGCATTCCGCAACTTCCAATCACTGGGCAATCACTGGAGAGATTTCGTCGCGCTACGGACCTTCACGGGCTCTTGGACAAATGATTTCCTGGCAGATTCCGCTTGAACCGGTTTGCTGGTTACGGGTTTGAGCACCGGA
>CAZXHW010000204.1:0-10686 GCA_964639915.1 uncultured Heliomicrobium sp. | reverse complement strand
TGCCATTGCCCGCGACTACGCGTCCGCCATCGTCAAGCAGGACAAACTGGTTACTGGTGAGTTGGCCTTTGTCATTTCCGCTAGCGGTAATTAGCAAACGCAGTGGTTCGGATTCAACCACTGCGCTGAAATTACCGCTGGTTCCAAGCACCCATCCGCGTTGATAAAAATTCCTGCCGCATTCGGCCAGCAATTCAGCTACGTCAGAGTAATTGTTTTGAGCTTCGATGTTCATTTATCCGGCGGCAAAAACTTGATGTCGGAATCGAATTTGCGGTAGTTGCGAAACTCGATCACGTTTCGGGTGTAATGACGCTCGCGGTCGCTGCCCAGCAGCACTTCGGCGCGAACCGGCAGCAAATACGTCTGGTCGCCGATTTTCACCCAATCGTATTCAACGGAACTTTCCGCCAGCGTGATGGAAAAATTCGCGGGAATACATTCGTTAGCTTCTTCGATTCTCAGGACGCGTTTGGTTTCGACATCAATCCAAACTGTTCCTTGATACCCCGTTGTAACGGTTTGGTGCGTGGTTTTGTCTGTGATCTTGCTGGCCGAAAATGCTTTCTTGACCTTGAAATCGTAAACCACAGTTTGGCGTTTGTTGAGGTTTTCTTTCTTGAGTTCTTTGAATTCCGCCCTGGATTCGGGAACGAATACGGCGGCGATCAAAGAACCGAATTCTCCGGTGGAAGTCGAACCGCCAAGGTATTCATATTTCAGATTCGATGGCTTGCCGTTCATCTTGGTCAACGTGTATTTTTCGCCGCTTCTTTCCTTGTAGGCCAACTCAATTTCCAGCGTGTCTTCTTTCATCCAACCTTTGTCGCCGGGTTTTTGTGCTGATCGTGTGACAATTTGCGTTGCCATAAAATCCGGCAGGTTGTCTGCGTACTCCAACGCATAAAACCGCGCCTGTTCCAGAAACGGCAGTTTCGCAAAGGCTTCAGCGCGCGCTTTTTCCTTGGCGTCTTCGTCTTCCTGGGTCGGTAAAGGGGCTGCAGTTTGTTCCGCAGTTTTCAAATGCGGCTGATCGGGTCGTGGCGGCGGCGGAGGTTCTTCCTTTTTGACGGAATCGCGAATCGCATCCAGCAGGAATGATCTGGCACCAGCTTTTCGTAGTTCTTCCAGCACAGCATCAGTGATTGGGAATGTCACGCCGCGTTCGGCGATTTGCCCCGCCAGTTCGCCTTGTTCTATGCGTTTGTCGGCTTTGGCCTTCAGAAAAGTCAGAATTTCTTCTTTTGTGACAGGCTTTTGATCTTGCGCAAAGCCAGTTACCAATAAGCAGCAAGCCACAACGAATGCCGAAACCAAAGCCAGAATCTTTTTCATAAATACTCCATTTGTCAGCGATTATCGCCGACCTTCTTTGGGACGAATCACTGCGATCATCGCAAAATGATCCGAAGGCGTTCGGCCTTCGCGTGTGGTGCGATCAATTTCTGATTTCAGCACTTCCCATTCGCTTGAAACACCAATCCAGTCAATTCGCGGACCAGTTGTGGCATCGGCCTTAAATGCAGAAAACGTTCCTTCGTTCGCTTCACGTTTGGGATGAGTAGTGCGGTAGACGTCCCGCACCAAAGAAGGCTTTCCATCCAGCGAGCCGAAAAATGCCTGATAAGGCTGCGTGTCTTCACCTGCATTGAAATCGCCTGTGACGATGACGCGGCAAGTCTTAGCAGCTTCTTCTACTTTTCGGCGAATTAACTTTGCCGATTCGACGCGCGCCTGTTCTCCACGATGATCGAAATGCGTGTTGAAATACATCAACGGTTTGGATTTTGATTGCAGCTTGTCCCGCAGTTTGACCCAGGTAACCATTCGCGTCAGCGACGTGTCCCAACTTTTGCTGCCGGGAATGTTTGGCGTTTCGCTGAGCCAGAAATGTCCGCCATCCAGTTTTTCAAATCGAGCGCGTTTGAAATAAAGCGCAGTCATTTCTCCGGTTTCTTGGCCGTCGTCGCGACCAACGCCGAGCACTTCATAGCCCGAAAGCTTTTCCGCCAAAAAGTCTCGCTGAAAGCCTAGCGTTTCCTGTGTTCCGAGCAAATCCGGGTTGAAGGCTTTGATCGTTTCGATCAGAAAGTCTTTTCGTTTATCCCAATGGTTGTCGCCGTCTTTGGCCGTGCCGTAACGAATGTTGTAACTCATCACACGCACATCGGTTGTTGATTTGCCGGTTTGGCTGGAAGCCGTCGAAAGCAGCAGGCACGCGAGCGAAATCGCCAGAATGAATTTTAGTTTGAACATTCCTTATCTCCGTTATTGCGGCCAGACGCCGTCTTTTATCTCTTTCAAACTGAGTTTTTTCGGGTCAATCACGATGTGCTTCATTTTCTTGCGGTTCCAGGTGTAAGTGATGTGAACCAGTCCATCGCTGGTTTGTATCACCGCCGGATACGAATATTCCGCCGAAGCGGGGCCAGTTTCCAGCACCGCCGCTGCTTTCCAGGTTTTTCCGTCTTCACTGATCGCAACGTTGAGCGGTGCGCGGTCGCCCCATTTGCCCGCTTTGGTAATGACGTGGTTGTAGACCAGCAAATGGCGACCGTCTTTCAACGTCACGCCATCAATCCCTGAGTTTGGATTTGGCAGAGAAGTCGCTGTCAACTTGCTCCAGGTTTTCGCATTGTCTTCTGACCACGATTCAACAACGACACCTTGGCGGCTGCGCATCAACGCCTGGAGTTTGCCGCCTTTGTGAAACAGCACTGTAGGCTGAATTACGCCGAACTCTTTACCGTCATTGATCGGTTCTGTGCGCGTCCAGGTTTTGCCTTGATCCGAAGTGCGCTCGAAATGCACGCGCCAGCCTTTGTCTTCGGTGCTGGAAGGGCACAGCAATTCGCCGTTGGCCAGTTCAACCGGTTTGTCTTTGATCGGGCCGGCAATTCCATCGGGCAAGCGAACTGGTTTGCTCCAGGTCTTCCCGCCATCCGCTGAAGTCATCAACATTCCCCACCATTTGGCCGGATCAGGACCGACTTTATAGAACAACAGCAATGGTCCGGATTTTGGCTGATGCAAGACTGGATTCCACGTTGGATACCGCTTTTCGGGCGATTCAACACCGTTGGCGACCTCGACTGGCGTGTTCCATTTGCCGTTTTCGTAGCGCGAAACCCAGATGCCTACGTCTGGATTCTTTTCTTTTGTGCCGCCAAACCAAGCCGCTACCAACGTGCCTTTCGATTCGGCAATCGTCGAAGCATGACATTCCGGGTACGGAGCAGTTTCGTAAATGAACTCAGATTTAAGGACGCCGGGCGTGGAGTTTTGCGCCAGTGAAACTGCAGTTAGGGCTACAAATAATGCAAGCAAAGACAATCTATTGATGGTTTGCATCAAGAAGTTCCTTTTGATCGAAAATGTTTGGTTTTATTCGCTTGGTGGCCACCAACCCACGCTGGCCCACAAGCGCCGAGTCGCGCAGATTTCAGAAGCATTGAGCTTCAGTGTGGTCACTGTCGCACGTCCGCAAGGCGTTAAGCCGACAATCAACGAACCATCCTCGTTCCACTGAAAATGCTCTTGCCAGTATTGAGCGCGTGGGTTGAATAACGTCGTGAGTTGTTTGGTTGCTGGATCTACAGCTTCTGTTTGCACACCTTTAAATCCGTTGCAGCGCCGACAGGCCAACCATAAATTTTCTTCCGAATTTGTGCCACCGATTGCCAATGGGATCAGGTGCTCGATCTCCATCGACGCGCCCAGCAAAATTTCGCTGCTTAAACAGTAACCGCAACGAAACTGAGCCTGTCGTCTGATTTTGGCGGTCAGCGATGGTGACAGTTTAGAACGCCATCGCTTCATTGACCGAGTCCCGTTAAGCGCCCCAGTTCAGCCAACGTCGGCAACCGATGACCTCGAAAGCGTAACAACACGGCGGCACGCGCCTTTCTCAGCATCACCAGATCGGCTTGTTCTTGCAACTCATCCAGGTCTTTTTGGGCCGTAGCGCTCAAGGGCGCAGCTTCTTGTTGTTGTAACAATTCCGAGATTCGCAGTTGCGTCTTAGCCGGGACGGTTTCCAACAAAACGCTCCGCAGCAGATCGTCATTCAACAACTCCAATGTTTCCAATTTGGCGACCACCTCAGGCGGCAAGCTATCCAGCGGCGGCAGCGCTGTTTGCAGTGCGGTCAGCAACAACTGCTCAATCGGCTGATTCGTTGCTTGCATTGTTCTTTCCAGCGGCAGAACGAAGCTTTCCGGCAAATTCAAAGTAATGGTTTGAGACATACGGACTCCTATCGAATGATTACGTGGCGCATTGTAGCCTTTTTCCGAAATGGCTTCACGCCATCCGGCGCGTTTTGCTTGAATGCTCTATGCTCCGAGCTTAGGATTGCCCGCGATTTGACATAATTTCAGCAGTGAGGCCGCAATGCCAGAAGAGAAAACACCCGATCCTAAAGCCATTGAAGAAGCTGTTGGAAAGTTGGACAAGTTTGTCCAGTACTTGATTGGCGTCCTGAGCGGCAAGAACTGGACAACCAAGCTCTTGTTGTTAGACGTGTTGCTCTTTGCTGTTTTCAACCCTGTTTTCTTTCCAAAGATTCTTGAACTGTTTACTGACGCAACTCTGCCAAAGCAATACAAGCTTTACTTCTGGCTTGTGATTTGCGCGGTTTTCGTCGCCGCTGTGGTTGCTGCTTGGCGTGCTCGGCCAAAAGGGAAACCGTTCCGCGATCCGGGCGAGCGCAGTACGATCAAGGGCTTACTGCCTTTTGGTTACGCCGACCGCGAGATTTTCAAACAGCTTCAACGCGAAAACGATTTGACCGAATGCTGCCAAGCCATAACTGACCGCAATTTTCGCTTCGGCGTGCTGAGCGGTGAATCCGGCGCGGGCAAGACTTCGTTTCTGCAAGCCGGTCTATGGCCTGCGCTGCTAGAAGAAAGCCGCTGTGTGTATGTCAAATTCACCGACCTCGATCCAGTCGCGGCGATAACACAAGCCTTTGCCGAACAAAAAATCGCCATTCCCGAAGCGATACCAGCGGACGCTTCGCTTTCAACGTTGCTTGCTTATATAGCGCGGGCAGATGCCAAACCGCTCGTCCTGTTGCTCGATCAAATCGAGCAGTTCTTCGTCCATTTCAAGCGCGAAAGCAAACGCCGCCCGTTTATCCGCGAATTGAACGAGTGGTATCGCAACGGGCGCGGGCTTCCGGTCAAAATCCTGATCTGCGTCCGCGGTGATTTCCTGGATCATCTGAGCGAATTGCAGGAAGTGATGGGCTATTCGCTGGGGCCGCAGCAGAAATTCCGCCTGAAGAAATTCCGCCCCGAACAGGCCGCCGCCGTCTTCCGCGTCATCGCTGAAGCCGAAAAACTCGATTACGACGAAAGCTTCATCAAAGAACTGACCGAACAGGAATTGGCCGGCGCGGACGATGGCCTGATCTCGCCCGTAGACATTCAAATTCTGGCCTGGATGATCGCCGGACAAGCCAGCCACAAAGAGCGCGCGTTCAACCGCACGACGTTTCAAAAACTGGGCGGCGTCGAAGGCTTGCTGGAACGCTTTCTGACGCGCGCACTCGAAGCCCGTGAAACCCCGGCGCGGCGGCAGGCGGCCACCAAAGTCCTGCTAGCGCTGACCGACCTGGACCGTAATGCCCGAGCAGGCGCGCTGACGCTTGATGAATTGAAAAAGAAACTTGGCGGCGCACTCACCGACGCCGAATTGAAAGAAGCCGTCGAATGGCTTTCACGCGGCGACGTGCGTTTGATCACGACGGTCAAACTCGAAGAGGCTGATGGCTACGAACTGGCGCACGAACACTTGATTCTGGCTTTGCGGCGGATCGCCGGAAAAGAATTGAGCGAGGCCGATCGCGTCTCGCTTCTGCTCGACCGCCGCTTCAATGAATGGACCGGCAACAACCGCGACCGGCGTTACCGCTTGACCTGGGGAGAACTTCGATCTGTCAAACGGCAGATGCCGTTTATGCAATGGGAGCCGAACCGCGATGGCAAGCAGTCGCTGATTGCCGCAAGCTGGCGGCAGACTCGCCTCCGTTTGATTCTTGCTTCTCTCTCGGTTCTGCTCGCCATCACATTCGCTTCCGTTTGGCACAGCCAATGGGGTCAGTTGCAACTCATCAAGTTGGAGCTAGCAGAATACAGTGGCAAGAGGATTGACCCTGAAGCGCAAGCTCAAATTGCCCGCACTTACGCAGTAATGGGAGATTTTTCCAATGCTTTCCGAGTGGCTGAGAATATTGATGACGATGATTCTTCCAAGGCCATCGCAATTCAATCCATAGTTATGATCTGTGCCAAACTTTCGGAAAAGGAGAAAGCTAGCCGACTGCTTAGCCAAGCTCTTTCACTTGTCGAGAAGACCCGTGTTGTTTATTTCAGATCTGACACCTTACTAACTCTTGCCGAAGCAAATGCTACGCTTGGTGAAAAAGAGAACGCTGCTCATTTGTTAAACCAAGCATTGTCGCTGACAAAGGACGGCTATTATCAAGGTTACAACACCAGTAGGTTGCCAACCGTCGCAAAAATATATGTACAACTTAGACAGAATGAAAAAGTCGCACAACTGCTGGATCATATCCTTACTCTTAGTAAGGCCGGTAGCAGTGCGGATTTTACCAAAGTCTTACAACACACTTCCGAGGCGATAGCCAAGTACGGAGAAAAAAATCAGGCTGCTCAATTGCTAAATCAGATTACCCTTTTTGCTGAGAAAACTAACGATGAGCATTTAAAACTTTCCATCCTACAAGCTGCCGCGCTTGCTTATGTGGAGCTTAGACAGAAAGAGAGAGCTATAGAACTTCTCAACCGAGCTTTGCTACTCGCTGAAAATATTGCCGAAAATATTAAGGTTACGTCACTCAAAGCTGACGTATTACTCGCCATCGCAGAAGTGCAGTTGTCGCTTGGGAGGAAAGATGCCGCTGCTCAACTACTTAACCAAGCTCTCTCGCTAACGGGGGATGGGGGTGATGAGCACTCTAAAGGCAAATTCTTACGATCAATCATTAACGTCTACGTACGGCTTGAAGAGTCCAAGAAAGCTGATCTGTTATTAAACCAGGCGCTCATACTCACTAGCAAAATCGAGAATGCGTATGTCAAAGCGTTGGAGTTAAAGGATACTGCGCAAGCTTATGCCAGACTCGGGGAGAAGAGAAGAGGAAAGCTGCCCAATTGCTCCGCCAAGCACTCACTGTCGCTGAGAAGATCAGTATTGAGAAGTTCAAAGCCGACACAATTCAATCTATTGCAATAGCTTACGCTGAAATTGATAATTTTCGTATTGCACGCTCAAGCGCACTCATAATGCCCAGTGAAGCAGGGAAGGTAAAAACACTGGCATTGATTCTTGAGATTTGGGCGAAATCGAAAGACCCACGACTAGCTGATGAAGACTCGACAGATAAAGAATAGAGAAGGAAAAATCATGAAGCGAATTGTTCTGGCATTGATTGCACTGTTGATCGTGGCTCATTCGGCTTGGGCTCAGTCTGAGCCGAAGCCGATCAAAGACCTGAAGCCGACGGTGATTCTGATTTCGCTGGATGGCTTTAAGCCGGAGTATTTGGAAAAGTATCCGGCGCCGACGTTGAGCTTACTGGCCAAAGAAGGAGTGCGGGCGAAGTGGATGACGCCGTCGTTTCCTTCGCTGACGTTTCCGAATCATTACGCCATCGCGACGGGGTTGTACCCGGATCACAATGGCATCGTCGCTAACAATATCTACGCGCCGGAGTTCAACGAAACCTTCAGTATGAGCAAGAAGGAAGAAGTGCAGAACGGGCGTTGGTGGTTGGGCGAACCAATTTGGGTGACAGCGGAAAAGCAGGGGCAGCGTGCGGGCGCGTTTTTCTTCCCTGGCACCGAAGCCGAAATCGCAGGCAAACGTCCGAGCATCTGGAAACCGTTTGACGATAACTTCCCGAACTTCGAGCGGGTGGACACGATTTTGTCCTGGCTGGAACTGCCAAAAGCCGAACGGCCTACGATGATTACGCTGTATTTCAGCGACGTGGATCACGGAGGCCACGACGCCGGGCCGGATTCTGAAGACGTCAAGCAGGCCATTGCCAGGGTGGATCAATCGCTCAGCCGGTTGGTTGATGGCTTGAAAGCGCGCGGGATTTATGACCGCGTCAATCTGATCATCGTTTCTGATCACGGAATGGCTCGCGTAGACCCGCGGAATGTTGTTGTGCTGGATGATTACTACGACGCAAATCAAGCGCAGCAAATTGGCTGGAATATTGCCTGGAACAGCTCGATGGTTCACATCTTTCCAAAGCCCGGAATGGAGGATGCGATTTATTCCTCGCTGAAAAAAGCTCCGCACGTGACGGTTTACCGGAAAAAGGAAATTCCTAAGCGGTTCCATTACGGCACCAGTAACCGGATTGGCGAAATCGTGGTGATGGCGGAAGAAGGTTGGAGCATCAACAGCCGCGACCGTGTCCGACCGGTTCAGCCTTCGGCAGATGGCAGCGTCAAATATCGCGGCGCACACGGATTCGATAATCAATTGGAATCCATGCGGGCGCTGTTCGTCGCCCACGGCCCTGCGTTTAAGCGCACGCAAGTGGTTGAGCCATTTGCCAATGTGGATGTTTACAACGTCATGACGAAAATTCTGAAATTGAAACCTGCTCCAAATGATGGCAATAAGGCTACGATGAAGGCAGTGCTTCGTTAGTTTCGACACAATTCAAAGCATCCAGGCAATTTCAAAAAGAGGTTTATGCGAATTTCGAATCAGGAGTTGGGGCGGGAGTTTGTTTATTGGCAAGTTTGGAAAATCGTTTTGCTGTTCTGTCTGGCATCGGTGGCTGGACAGGCGCAAACCAGTAGCTCAGTTTTGGCGAGTAATGTTTACGGCTTCAATGATGATGCTGGAGCCAATGCCAAAGTTGAGCCAGTTACGGTCAGCGGCCAGTCGTTTTCTCAAGCGTATCGGGTGACGGTCAGCGGCACTTCGGCAAATCTGGCAGACGCCGGATTGTGGCTCCGCACAGGGCAAGCAGTTGCTCAGGGCGACAATTTGCAGCTTACGTTCTGGGTCAGGAAAATCGCGCCGCTGGATGGCAACAACATTCGCGGTTTTGTCGGATTCGAAAGCGCTGTAACGCAATCCGCCAGATCGCTCTACACGACGTTTCCTTGCGATAGCCAAATATGGACAAAATACATTCTGCCGTTCAAAGCAGTGGCGAATTATGGTGCGGGAGACGCGCAAATTGTTTTCCATTTCGCGCACGGTCCGCAAACATTTGAAGTTGGCGGCATCTCTGTTATCAATCAGGGCAAAACGCCGCCAGTTAATGTGACGCCCACTTCGCTGTTACCAGTGAATGTGTATAGCAGTTTTTATCAGTATATTGATTCGCAAGTCAGCGGCTCGACTTCGGTGGTGAACGTTGCTGGGCAGAGCTTTACGCAGGCGATCCAGTTCACAGCCAACGGCGATTCGGATTATGAGTTTCGTTCGGGCTTAGGCTGGAAAAATGTTACCGAAGTGAAAAAGGATGACTTGCTGTTGCTGTCGTTTTGGGCGCGGAAGCTGGAGCCGGTAGATAGCTCTGTTATTCGCGCTCAAGTTGTTTTTGAGCGCGACAGCGATCCTTACGACAAATCTTTCACCGTCAATTTTCCAAACGATTCGCCTGATTGGCGGTTCTATCAGCTTCCATTCAAAGCACATGCAGACTTTGGGGTAGGCCAGGCGCATTTGGTTTTCCATTTTGCTTATGGCCCGCAGAAGTTTGAAATCGGTGGAGTAGCGCTTGGGAATTACACCCAACTGGCGACCCCTTCTCAGTTCAAGATTGAGTATTACTATCCTGGTCGCGGCGAAGCGAATGCTCCGTGGCGATTGGCGGCGGCGGATCGCATCAATCAATTTCGTAAAGGCGATTTGACCGTCAAAGTAACGGATCGTGAGGGCAATCCGCTGCCAGGCGCGCAGGTGTTTGTTCAGCAAACCAACCACGCATTCAAATTTGGCTCGGCGGTGACGGCACAATTGCTGGCGGGGAACGGACAGACCGAAGCAGACAGGGAAATGTATCGTTCGCGTGTGTCGTCGCACTTCACAACGACTGTGCTGGAAAACGATTTGAAATGGCCGTTCTGGGAAGATTGGGTTGTGTGGAATCGGCAAGCAACGATGGACACATTCACCTGGCTGAAGAATCAGAATTTGCCGGTTCGAGGGCATAATCTGATCTGGCCAAGTTCCGACAATCTGCCGAACGATGCTCGCGGATTGACGGGCGATGCATTGAAAACCCGCATTGATCAGCACTTTGCGGACATTTTGAACCCGGAAAACGCGGGCGGAAAATGTTACCAGTGGGACGTCGTCAACGAACCTTATACGAATTACGACCTGCAAGGCCGCATCGCTGTCGGAGTTACGCCGCAATCAAACGGCAAGCTGGGCAATCAGGAAATCATCCGCTGGTTTCAATTGGCTAGAAATCTGGACCCGCAATCGAAATTGTTCGTCAATGATTACAACATTCTGGCTGCGGGTGGCGCGGACGTGAACCATCAAAACTATTTGTTCGAACTGACAAAATGGATGCTGGCGAACGACGCTCCAGTGGATGGCGTTGGAATGCAGGGACACTTTGATCGCATCACTCCGCCAGCGCTGATGCAAACAATCATCGAGCGGTTTTCGGCT
>CAZXHW010000203.1:0-10693 GCA_964639915.1 uncultured Heliomicrobium sp. | reverse complement strand
GTCTGAGCAGTCTCTACAAGCATTACCCGGAACTGTGCCGCCAAGTCGCGGCGAACCGCATCCAGTATTTACACCTGCGATCCGTCACATCCAAAGAGAGACGAAAGGCCAAAATAAAACGAAAGGCCTTAAACCCGAATGAAAATGGCGTGTTTCCGTCCCCATCTGCATAAACCAAACGTCTCTGAACAGTAATCTCTTGAGGCGGAGTGGGGATCAGGAATGGTGGCTGAGCAAAAACCAAAAGGCGGCAATGGCTGAGAAACCTTGATCGGAATGGAAGCATAAGCTGGCAGTGAAGTTCCGGTAGGATGAGATGGCAGTTACTGCCAACTCATCCTTCAAGTCACACGTTGCTCAGTTCTGACACCTTGTCGCTCCGCCCCTTCGGAGTTGAAACGTCTAGAAACACAAGCTGCACGCCGCGAGTATTTTGGGCTTCGCGATAGAGCTGCTCGATGTTGTCAACGAGCGCCATCACCTTCGACTGCGCGGGGCGAGGCGAATCCGATTTAACGAGCCTGATGTCCAGTGCCGCTTTCCGCCCATCGCCCGTTACTTTCAGCATATTGTCAACGTGTGGTGAGACGCGGCGGCCCTTGATGGCTTCGACTCGGCGGGCAAGTTCGTGAACATACTCTTTCAGTTCATCGCTGGCCGGAACGCTGATGATTTCGGGTCTGCCGCCCTTCAGCTTCGGTCGTGGCAGATTCAGTTCCGCAGCGGATTTGACATCCAGCACTTGCTGCCAGAGTTTGGAAAGCTCTGGGATGTTGGTGAACTTGTTGAAGCGGGTGTTCATTCGGAAGCCTGAACCATCCGGCGTCATTTCCAACGACTGCGTGGTTTCGGCGAACTGTTGCACCCAGGCGTCGAAGTGGTCGAGGCCAAGCTGCTGCAAGGTTTCAAGCTGAAGATACTTCTGGCAGACGTAAACTTCGGCGAGAGTGTTGCTGACAGGTGTCGCCGTGGCGCAGATCACGCGCCCGCCGTTTTCCAGCACCGAACGGACTTTGATGAAACAGTCGAAGGCGCGCTGCGAGTCGGTGTTGGGCAACCCTGCGACCCGGCTCATCTTGGTTGGGCAGTAGAGATTCTTGTAGCAGTGGAATTCGTCAATGAAGAGCGCATCAATGCCCAGTTCATCCCAGGTGATCGTGTCGGCGGCAATACGTTTGATCTGTTGATTGGTGTCGTCGAGCCGGGCTTTGAGCTTTTTGATCGCACGTTGAACCTCTTTGATGCTGCGCCTGTTTTTGCCGCTTGCCGACTCGAAGTCTTCCAGATACCCGGTCAGCGTATCAAGCTCGTGCTGAATGTAATTTCTGACCGTCTCAGGGTTCAGCGTCAGCATCTTGAACGCAGTCTGCGGGATGATGATCGCGTCGTAATCCGAAGTAGCAATGCGGCTGAGCAGTTCTCCGCGTTGCGACGAAGTCAGATGTTCCTTGCCGGGCGCCAGCAATCTGATGTTTGGATACAGACGGATCGCTTCAGCCGCCCATTGCGCAGGCAGGTGGTTGGGAACCACGATCAGCGACTTGTGACAAAGGCCGAGCCTCTTCAGTTCCATCACCGCCGCAATCATCGTGAAGGTCTTGCCCGCGCCGACACAATGCGCCAGCAGCGTTCCTCTATCCTGCAAGCATCGCCAGATCGAGTTCTTTTGATGCTGGTAGAGTGTGATGTCGGCGGACATGCCGGGCAGGACCAGATGGCTGCCGTCGAACTCGCGCTTACGAAAGGCGTTGAAGCGCTCGTTGTAGATGCGAATCAGCGTAGCCGCTCGCCCTTCGTCTTTCCACACCCATTCGGCGAATTTCTGCTTGATCTCAAGCTGTTTGGCTTGGGCGGCAATGGTTTCGTTGTCATTGACTACGCGGCGTGCGCTACCGTCCGGGCCTTTGACTTCGTCAGTGATGGTCGTTGTGCGCAGATTGAGAATGTCCTCGATCAGTTCGAAGGCATTCACTCGTGAAGTGCCCCAAGTTTGTGTAGCCTCGACAGAGCAGCGCGCCCAGGCGCTGACGTCTTCAATCTTCCAAATCGCAAGTGCCGGAACATACCTGACCGAGCCATTGAATGAAGAAACAAGCGAAACCAGGAAGTCGCTAACGACTTGTTCAGGAACCCACGACGCGCCTAGTCTGGCGATGATCTCATCGCGCCCGAGATCGGTGGGCTGGATGGTTTTCAACGCCTCGACGTTTTTAAGAAACGCCGGATTGAATTGCGCCGCGCGTTCAGCTTCGCGCAGTTTCTGCCTGACTTCGCCCGATAGATATTCCTCCGCCGTGACAAACTCACCACTTGGCGTTTCGTAAATCAGGCCTTCGAGCGCGGACAAGATTTCATCGTGTGACCGTTGGCACAGTCTGCCGATGTACCCTAAATCAACACGGCCTTTGTCGTTGAGTGAAATGAGCAATGCTTCTTTTGGCTCGTACCTGCCGGATTGCTGACGCGCCGGTCGAATCGTGCGCTGAGAAAAGAGCGGCGCGCGATTGTAGAGGTTCTTGCCGACCGGAATTTCTAGCGCTTTAAGGAATGGCACGACCGGGCTGCGTGGATCGAGCTTCTTGATATTGCCGTTGATTGGGCCGAACCGCATCTTGAAGCCGGAATACAGGTCGGACAGTTCCTGCTGCTTTGCTTTCAATTCATCGTCTGAAGCGTCCCGCAGTTGCAGCCGGATGACCTCTTTGGCCGCGACATAGATTTCGAGCAGTTGATTGACGCAAACCTGATCGCGCTCCGGCAGTTGGTTGATATTTGCCGCAGTCAGAAAATCATCACGGTCCGAAACGATGACCGTTTCATCAGCCGTAGCTGACTCGATGAACGCACGATAGCCATTCGCCGGAAGCTGGGAAATCAGCGTTTGCGCCAGGCTTTCGGCGAGATTGCGCCCGTCGTCTTTCAGCAGAAACTCTTCCGCCTCATACATCCCGCGCCCATACGTCGGATGGCCGAGCATCCGCTCAGGATGCGCAATATAGAGACTGTTGATGCTGAGTTCGCGCTCCTCTCCTCCATCATTGCTGAGTGCAACATTGCCAACTTCTATCCAATCAGTTTGGGCTTCCTTCAAGGGCTGACTGCGTTTGCGGAGAATCAATACATCCGTGATCACTTCGGTTCCGGCGTTGGCGCGGAAAGCGCTGCGTGGCAACCGAGCCGCCGCAAGAAGTTCGGCGTTACTTGCCAGATATTGCCGCACCTTCGGCGATTTCTTGTCGAGCGTGTATCTGGAAGTGATGAAGGCGATGATGCCGCCGGGCTTCAGCAATCGCAGCGATTTGGCAAAGAAGTAATCGTGAATCGAAGCTTTGAGAAAGCTTTCCCGGATACCTGCGTCAGCAATCGCATAGTTGCCAAATGGGACGTTCGAGACCACAAGGTCAAAGTAGTTCTCCGGCAGCAGCGTCTCTTCAAACGGCTGGATGAAGACTTTTGTCTGCGGATAAAGCTGCGTCAGGATGCGGGCTGTGAGTGAATCAATCTCGACAGCCACTCGTTCGGAATTCGCTTTCAGCGCCTGCGGCATTACGCCCAGGAAATGGCCGACACCGGCGGCGGGTTCAAGAATCCGGAGCCTGTTTAGCCTGGATGAACTGAGCGAAACCGACTGACCGGAATCCAATTCCAGAACTCTGTCTCCGGTGCGCGGGCTGAGGCCGAAATGATCGAGCGCCGCATAGATCGCGCGAATGATCGGCAGTGCGGTGAAGTGCGCGTTGAGCGAACTGGCGAGAAGTCCCTTGATTTCATCCGGCGTGAGTAGTTCTGCCAGTTCCGCGCAAGGACGCGACCACGAATGCGCGCCATTTGGGAAGGCGCGGTTGAGAACATCCGAATCTCCCCAGCCTGTGTATCTGGCAAGAGTCCACTGCTCTTCCAGCGTTAACGCTCCTGGCTCACCTGATTCAGCCTCGATCTTTTTGAGCAGCGTGATCGCGGCGACATTGAATTTGAAGCGTGAAGCCGCGCTGCCCAGGTCGGACAGGTCGTCATCGTGATCAAAGCGGAAGTCTGTAGTGTTGACAGCAGCGAGCGATGCAGCCTGCATAACGAATCTCCCATGACGTTGAAATTCATCGGACAACCACGTTGGTCATCACGATTCACAGGATTGCTGACCGCTTTACCTTTTAATTCATATTCGGATCGACTTTCGTCTTGGTAAAAAAACTCTTCAACTTTTAATCGAAGTGACTTACGATGCGTGACGCTGTCACGTATTCAGTTGAGTGCCCCATAGACTGCGGCCGCCCCTCGATAATTTCTCAATTTGCTTCATTCAGGAAATCACAAAGTGCTGTGATTGACCCTCGAAAACCATTTCGCCCAATGCCTCTAACCGATTACCACGCAAAGTACATTGCTTACGAACTTACCAAACGCTTCCCATCGGACAGCGTAGAGAAACTCGCGGTTGCGGTCGCCAGCGCACAGGTTGATCTGAAT
The DNA here is from genome assembly GCA_964639915.1 of uncultured Heliomicrobium sp. Lineage (GTDB taxonomy): Bacteria > Acidobacteriota > Blastocatellia > RBC074 > RBC074 > RBC074. The sequence continues at coordinate 6,226 of CAZXHW010000203.1, read as the reverse complement.
CCCCATCAGGTGGAAGCCGCGCTGTTCGCGTTCAGTTCGCCGTTATCCCAAGGGGCTTTGCTGGCTGATGAAGTCGGATTGGGGAAGACCATCGAAGCCGGACTGGTAATTTCTCAACGGTGGGCAGAGCGCAAACGGCGGATTCTGGTCATCACGCCCGCCAACCTGCGCAAACAATGGCATCAGGAATTGACCGAAAAGTTCTTCCTGCCGTGCGCCATTCTCGAAACCCGCTCTTACAACCAAGCGATCAAACAGAGCCACTTTCGACCGTTTGAGATTAAGGACACCGTCGTCATTTGCTCTTATCAGTTTGCGCGTGCTAAAGCGGCGGATGTACACGCCACGCCGTGGGATTTAGTGGTAATTGACGAAGCCCACCGGCTGCGCAATGTCTACAAGCCTTCCAACATCATCGCCAACACGCTCAAACGAGCATTGGCGGATAAACGCAAGCTGCTGCTGACGGCGACGCCACTGCAAAATTCATTGCTTGAACTCTATGGCCTGGTCAGCTTCATTGACGAACACACTTTCGGCGACGTGAAAAGCTTCCGCGAGCAGTTCGCCAGCGCTAGCGCCAGCACCAGTGCCAATCAGGGACAATCCTTTCAGATGCTGAAAGACCGGCTGAAGCCGATTTGTCATCGGACGCTGCGAAAGCAGGTAACCGCCTACGTTCCGTTTACCAAACGGCATGCATTGGTTGAGCCATTCGATCCGGATGAACCGGAAACCCGGCTCTACAATCTGGTTTCCGATTATCTGCGCCGCGACAACATTCAAGCACTTCCCGCCAGCCAGCGATCCCTGATGACGCTGGTTTTGCGCAAGCTGCTTGCATCGTCAACCTTCGCTATTGCCGGGGCGCTCAACACCATCTCCACACGGCTCAAAACCAAACTGGGAAAGCAGGAACCGAAACCGCCGCTCGCCGACGAACCGCCGGAAGATGATCTGAGTGTGGATTACGAAGCGTTGGACGAAACGGCGGAAGAATGGCCGGATGAAGAGGAGGAAGCGGAACCGCTGACTGACGCTGACCGCGCGGCCATCGAAGCAGAGATTGCCGACTTGGAGAGCTTCAGCGTGCTGGCCACGTCCATTCAGCACAACGCGAAAGGCGCTGCGCTGCTCAAGGCGCTCGAGGTCGCCTTTGCCCAAGCCACGGAAAATGGTGCGGAGCAAAAGGCCATTATCTTTACCGAATCGCGACGAACACAGGATTACTTACTGCGGTTGCTGGCCGACAGCCCTTATGCCGAGGGCATCGTTCTATTCAACGGCTCGAACACCGATGACCGCTCAAAGAGCATCTATAACGCCTGGCTCAAACGGCACAAAGGTACGGATCGCGCCACCGGTTCGCGCACGGCGGATATGCGCTCGGCGCTGGTGGATTATTTCCGCGAAGAAGGCCGTATCATGATCGCCACCGAAGCTGGTGCCGAAGGTATTAACCTGCAATTCTGCGCGCTGGTCGTGAACTACGATCTACCTTGGAACCCACAACGAATCGAACAGCGCATCGGGCGTTGTCATCGCTACGGCCAGAAACACGATGTGGTCGTCGTCAATTTCCTCAATCAGCAGAATGAAGCGGACCAGCGCGTCTATCAACTCCTATCTGAAAAGTTTGAACTCTTCGATGGCGTTTTTGGCAGCAGCGACGAAGTGTTGGGGGCAATTGAATCCGGCGTGGATTTTGAAAAGCGCATTGCAGGCATTTATCAAAAATGCCGCTTACCCGAAGAGATCAAGGCCGCCTTCGATCAACTCCAACTGGAACTCAGTCAGGAAATCAACGCGGCGATGACTCGGACGCGGCAGCAATTGCTGGAAAATTTCGATGACGAAGTTCGCGACAAGTTGCGCGTCCGGAACGAGGCTGCAAAGGCGCAACTCAATCGGTTCGAGCAACTGTTGATGCAACTGACTCGGCACGAACTAAATGGCCACGCCGAGTTTATGTCGGATTCCGCGTTTCGTCTGACCGTGAACCCATTTACGAAGTCCACCGAAGAAATCCCGTTGGGATTGTATGAACTCCCGCGCCGCACCGGCGAAGCCCACCTGTATCGGTTACAGCATCCACTGGCCGAAGGCGTACTCACACGAGCACTCGACCGCGAATTGCCCGTGGCCGAAGTCACGTTCAATTACCATGATCACGCAGGCAAAGTCAGCATTCTGGAACCATTAATCGGCCAATCGGGCTGGCTTCGGCTATCGCTTTTCACAGTTGAATCATTTGATCAGGCTGAAGACCGGTTGTTGTTTGCTGCTGTGACAGATGCTGGGCTGGCGCTTGACCAAGAGATGGCCAATCGGCTGCTGAGCCTGCCCGGCATTAGTGGCTCATCCGCTGAAGCGCCGGACGAAGTTATGCACCTGCTCGACGGTGAAACAACCCAGCAACAACAATCCATCCAGCGTGAAGTCTCCGAACGGAACGGCCGCTATTTCGAGGCCGAAGCCGCCAAGCTGGATGGTTGGGCTGACGACCTGAAGCTCGGCCTGGAACGGGAGATCAAAGAGATTGATCGCCAAATTAAGGAAGCGCGTCGGGCCGCGACTACCGCACTCACCTTGGAAGAGAAACTCGCTGGTCAAAAACAGATCAAGGCGCTCGAAGCGTTGCGCAACCAGAAGCGCCGCTCGTTATTTGATGCGCAAGACGAAATAGACAAACAGCGAGAGCAGTTGATTGCACAGATTGAAGGAAAGCTGGAACAGAAAACTGAACTTCAGCCCTTATTCACCATTCAATGGAGGTTGGTATGAGTAAGAAAGAAGAAGCCATAAGTTTGTCACAGCAGTTGGCTCAAAAAGTCATTGATAATCTGCTTGAGAAAAATCTCTTGCAGGAAAATCTGCTCAGCCCCGCGTTGCGCGACAAAATCGCCGCCGGAGAAATGAACCCCGAAGATTGGAAATCAGAGTTAGAACGATCGCTCGATTCAATCAATCAGCCAAGAGGGTAATTATGCTTAAAACGCTTCACATATACGCGCTGCGCGGCGCTACTGCACCATTGACGATTACTTTCGAGAAGAACAAAAAGATCACCATCATTTATGGCGAAAATGGGACTGGTAAAAGCACGATTTGCGATGCGCTTGAATTTCTCGGTAAAGGAGTCGTCGGGTCGCTTGAAGGAAAGGGGTTAGGAAAGATCGAGCGCTATTGGCACTCCACGGGCAAAAAGCCTGCCGATTTGGCGGTCATATTGAAGACTGCTAAAGGAGATTGGGAGGGGCATCTCAACAAATCCAGGCCAGTTATTCTTCCTGACTTGCCTCGTCCGCGCGTGGAAATTCTGCGCCGCCATCAGATTCTTAAACTGATCACCGACCAGGCAAATAAACGCTATGATGCCATCAAACCATTCATTGACATTGAGGGCACTGAAAAGTCTGAAGCTACGCTACGAGAATTGGTAAAGGAAGAGAATAAAACTCTCACCTTGGCAATGGCACGCCTCGGAGAGAATCAAACCGCATTAGAACAACTTTGGGAGCAAGCTGGGAAGGTGGGTGGCACTGCTATGGCCTGGGCCAAGTCTGAAATTGCAAAAGATGCCACGCAACTGAATCAGGAATCACTTCAATTGCAAGAGCTTGTGAAGGCTTGTTTGCTTCTCATCGAAGAAGAGAAGCGGATGAAAGAAGGGGCGACCGCTGCTGTAAAGGCAAATGCGGAACTGCAATCAGCGCGGGCGCTTTTGCAACAAGAACAAGCACGTATCACTGGCAACGCCAAAAATTTGATTGAGATATTGACGGCGGCCCAACGCTTTTTTCAGCTACATCCTCAACCCAATCACTGTCCACTTTGTGGCAGTGCGGAGTTTGCTAGTGAACTTCCTTCCCAAGTCGCTGAACAACTTGGTTCCATCCGCTCGCTGGAAACCGCGTTAAAGGCACAACAAACGGCGGAACAATCTGCTGCCGCTGCTCAAAAACAAGCAGGACGACAACTGGAGACATTGCTCGCCGCTGCGCAGGCGCTGGCGAGTTTGTTGGAAACAAGCGCGTCCACTCCCGAACTATCAGTTTCGGTCGAAGTCGTGCAGGCCATTCAGATGTTTCAGTCCAATCGGCACGATACGCAGGCACAGACTGCACTTGCGCAACAAACTCAGGAATTGCTGGCGCGGGCGCGAGAAGCTTCCGTACAGCGTGAACAGAAGATTGGCTTCCTGACCTCGCTGAAAAATGCCGTTGAGAATTTCGAGACCAATTACCAGATACATCAAGCCCGCGCCGCGCTAATCCCCAAACTTGAAGGTGCCCTGGCATCAGTTGAGCAAACGCGGCGGCAATTCGTGGACGATATTTTGAGCGACATCTCGCAGCGTGTCGGCGAATTGTATGAAGCGATCCATCCTGGCGAAGGACTGGATAAAATCAAGTTGCTGCTCGATCCTGACAAACGGGCTTCGCTGGAAATTCAAAGCGATTTCCCAGGTGCTCAAGACGCGCCTCCGGGCGCATATTTCAGCGAATCGCATTTGGACACCTTAGGATTGTGCATCTGGCTGGCAATGGCGGAACGCGAAAACCCAGCGGAAAAGATTCTTGTCCTGGATGATGTTATTGGCAGCGTGGATGAACAGCATGCCGAACGCACCGTGGAATTGCTTTATCAGGTGTCGCAAAAATTCCAGCATTGCCTACTGACAACTCACTACCGGCCTTGGCGAGAAAAGTATCGTTGGGGATGGCTGAAAAACGGCGAGTGTCACTTTGTCGAGTTGATCAATTGGGAACATGCCTCCGGCATTCGCCAGGGGGAATGTTTGCCGCCCGTAAATGAATTACAGATTCTCCTGAAAGCGGAACAGCCAAGCCCACAACTGATTTGTGCAAGCGCCGGCGTGATTCTGGAAGCCATTCTTGATTTCCTGACGCTGCAATATGAATGCGCCGTGCCTCGCCGAAAGACGAAGCCAACGCTGGGCGACTTATTGCCAAATATGAATAAAAAGCTGCGCAGCTCGCTCCGGGTGGATCGCTCCGTTAAAAAAGAAGACGGGACAATTCTCAGCTATGAATCTTTCGATTTGGGGCCGTTGTTGGATGAACTGCAAACAATGGCTCAACTCCGGAATATATTTGGCTGCCATTTCAACGAACTGGCAAATTACCTTTCCCCCGGCGATGCCGTCCAATTCGCAGGAACTGTACATAAACTGGCGGATTTGTTGATTGATGCTGAAGCAGGTTGGCCGATGTCGGATAAATCTGGCAGCTACTGGGCAAACTCTGCACAAACGATCCGTCTGCATCCTTTGAAACAGCCGAAATGAGACCGTAAGCCAAAGTAAAAAAGAGGGTGGATTCTAACCTGCATTCATCCTAAGAAAGAGGTTTATTTGACACGGGAAACTCCTATTGAAATTCTCCATTTGCCCCCAAAGCTTCGCGGTGATTTCACGGGAAAATTGGCAGAAGCAGCTTCTGGTACCCCTGAAGAGCGGGAAGTCAATTTTCTTTCACGGGCTTTGGCTGCCTATGCTACACACAAACTCGCCCACTGTACTTTGGATGAAGCGGCCGCCGCCGTTGTTGATGGCGGTGGTGATGGCGGAATTGATGCGCTTTTCCACTCGGCAGCCACCAGTATTCTTTGGGTCATCCAGTCAAAATTCTTTGCTGACGGGCAGGGTGAACCTGCTTTGGGAGATGTGACAAAGTTCAAGATGGGTCTGGAGAATTTGCTGCAAGGCAAATTTCACGCTTTCACAACCAATGCAGCTTGGACACGGATCATCCCAAGCCTTGAAGGGGTTTTTCGCAACAAGATGTTACAGGTGCGAGCCGTGATGGTCTATTCCGGTATACATGTGGTTTCAGAAGATCGGCGGCAACTATTTGAGGATCTGGAGAGAAGGTTTTCTGCTGATTCCGAATATCTGCAAATTCAATTTTTCAATTTAACAACTGTGCATGATTGGATGACAGGTGCGGACAAAGGGCCGGGCGTGCCTGTAGTCGAGCTAACGCTGCGCAACCCTGGTTGGATCAAGCGCCCTTATGAAACGGTCTATGGACTTGTCTCCCTTGAAGAACTAGCACAGTTGTACCGTGCTCATGACAAAGTGCTGATTGCAGCCAATATCCGTGCCTACAAAGGTGACACAGAGGTCAACGAGCAGATTGTGGCCACCATCAGTGATGAACCGGAGCATTTCTTTTATCTGAATAATGGGTTGACTGCATAT
>CAZXHW010000202.1:0-10708 GCA_964639915.1 uncultured Heliomicrobium sp. | reverse complement strand
GGCCTCTCCGCGAAGAAGGATGCGATCAAGCACGGCGCGAAGGAGGGCTTCTTCATGGTCGGTTCATTTTCCTTTGCCAGTGGGTTGGCCGGATTTCGTGGGTAGTTGGGTGGGGTTGCAGTCGGCAATTCCCGGAGCGCAATTTTGAACAATTTTGACGACGCTATAACCTGACTTGAGCAACTCTTCCCGCAAGTAGTCCGCGCCTTCCAGTTTGGTCAATGGACCGATTTTGACCAGATAGCCGGAACTGGTCGAGTCGGAACTAATATCTGCAACTAAGTTGTGCTGGGCCTTCAATTCCGAAACCAGCCGTTCGGCAGAAGGAATACTTTGAAAGCCGGGCACTTGCACTGTGAAACCAGTGCCGTCTTTGGACATTTCCAACTGTGCGGCGGATGACGAGATGTAAGTAACCAGAATTCCTGAAGCAAAATAGAGAGAGCATAAAAGCGCCAACGAAAAAAAGGCTATAAGCGCCAATTTGTCTCTTGAGTTAAGGTGCCGTAAAGCTTTGAACATAGCTGATTGTGATTTGCTTTGAAGTTGCGTTTGTTTTTGAGCGCACTCGGATTGTAGCAGATTCGCAAATTATTGCGCCAAACCTTGAGCTTGCGTAATCCATCGGGCCCGAACAAAATGCCTGCGCTTCATAAAACACATTTCACCACAATCGAAAGGACCTAATTATGCAGAAAGGCTTTTTGCTTCTTGCCTTGTTTGCCGCATTTTGCGGGATGACTGTTTTGACCACGGCGAACGCTCAGAAAAAAACTTCCAGGCGGGCTAAGGTTTCTACCAGTTCAAACAGCAAATCTGGCAGCGAATCCGCCAGCGAAACAAGATTGCGTCAGCGTGCCCAGAAGCTTCACCGAGCCAGCATCGTTGTTGATACGCACAACGACGTGACATCACCCATCACAGACGAAAGCTTCGATATGGGCGAGCGCGATACCAGCGGAAAAATCCAAACAGATATTCCTCGCATGAAAGAAGGAGGACTTGGGGTTGAGTTCTACGCAATTTACGTCGCAGCCAAATACGCCAAAGAAGGCGGCGCAACCCGGCGCGCTCTGGATATGATTGATGGCGTTTACGAACAAGCGCGCCGTCATCCGGAAAGTTTGCAAATGGCGTTCACTGTTGCTGATATTCGGCGCATTCACCGATCTCGCAAACTTGCAGCCTTGATGGGGATCGAAGGCGGTCATGCCATCGAAGACAGTCTGTCCGCGCTTCGGCAATTTTATAAGCTCGGAGTTCGGTACATGACCTTGACGCATACAAATACGAATAACTGGGCAGATTCCGCAGGAGGAATTGGCAATCCACCGGAAAAACGTCACGGTGGATTGAGCGATTTTGGGCGCGAAGTCGTTGCTGAAATGAACCGATTGGGAATGATGGTGGACATTTCGCATGTCGGCGACGAAACCTTTTGGGATGTGATCGAAGTGACGAAATCGCCGGTCATCGCGTCGCATTCTTCATGTCGCGCACTGACCAATGTGCCGCGCAATCTGACCGATGACATGCTGAAAGCTGTGGCCAAAAACGGTGGCGTGGTGATGGTTAACTTCTATAACGGGTTCATCAACACCGATTACGCCAAGCCAGGCGAGCCTATGCCGACCAAAACGGCGCAAACAGCAACATTGGATATGTTGATGGCACACTTCGATCACGCGATTAAAGTCGCGGGGATTGACCATGTCGGAATTGGTTCTGACTTCGATGGTGTAGATGGAATGCTACCGGCAGGAATGGAAGACGTTTCAAAGCTTCCGACGATTACCTACGAACTGCTCAAACGCGGCTATTCTGATGCAGACGTGAAAAAAGTGCTTGGCGAAAATCTTTTGCGCGTAATGACCGAAAACGAACGCGTGGCCAAGAAACTTCAGACCTCTCAAAAACCTTCCTTTACGAAAATCAGCGCAGCGGCTCCGCAAAAGTAAATCGCTGCATCGTTCATGGGGCTGTGGCAGTTGCAGAAACGATCCTCTGCGTTTAAAACTGCCACAACCGTCCGTACACGTTCATTTCCCCAACCTAAAATTTGCTCTTCACGGTCCCCACATTCTTTCAACATTGGGATGAATTATGTGTCGCCAATTTCTGCGTTTAATTGCCGCACTATGTTGCGTTTGTGTTTTTGCGGTTGCGTGCTTCGGGCAAGAGTCGCCGTTTCATATCAACCGCCAGCGGATTAACGATAAAACCGATTTGCTGACGATTTTCGGAAAGCTGGATTCACCAAAAGAAGACTTGCCCCTGGTCAGCGTTCTGATGGAAACGCTGGGGGACGATGACCCATTGAATGATCGGCCACGGTACGTCTGGTCGCTCACGTATTCATCGCCGGATGTGACGCAGCGCATTGCCGCCGCAATTCCATTTTTCTATCACCGTTCCGTCAGCAAGCGAGTTTCGGAGAGCAAGCCAGTAAGCAAGCAGGCGCCGCCGCCGATTTTTGATTTCAAAGCGTCACGCTGGCGCGCCATCGCACGAGGCTTGTGGCAAATTGCCCAACTTACAGTTCTTGACGACCAAGGATTTGCCTTTCGGGCAATGCCACGTGGCTACGACCGAAACTCCGGGAACCATCAGAAGGATCATTTGCACCGAGCTTTGGCGACGCTTTACCTGTTGGAATCCAGCAGTGAATTTGAACAAGTCATTTCCACTGCTCAACTTCAGGAATTGCAAGCTCGATTGGCATTGAGCGGCGGCTTGTTTGGCAGATTTGTTAAACGTGATGCGCTTGATCAAATCGCGCAAAAACAGCGCAGCCGCTGGGAACAAAATCGTGGCCGCAATTGGGAGCTGCTGCGGCAGCGCGCCGAAGCAGAAGGCTTGTATTTTGAGCCGCTTACTTTTGCCGATGGCAGTGCAACGCACGCTTTATTGTGGATTGCGAAAGAAGACTTGAATCAACCCGCGTCGGGGAAATTCGACAAACGGTTTTTGAACGTTGCCGATCCTCACAAGGACAAAAGGCTGCGCGACTGGAAAGGGTATGTAGATGTGCGCTGGTTGGACGAAAACAACCGGCCAGTCAGCCCGGAAACCGCCGGAGCACGCCGCGTCGAACTGATCCCGCTGGCCATATACGGGCTAAATCACCCACGCGTGCCCGCACTGTTAATTGATTTTCGAGATACGACGAATCCGAAAGTTCGCGAAATTTCCCGCCGAGCGATAGAGGATGTTTCCCGAAGCGTGATACGGCTATCACCGCTCAGGCAGTTTCCTTTGTGGGCTGCAAAAAAAGCTTTTGACTTCGTGACACATCAGCGCGGTGCAGATTTCAACCAGCCCTCCCGGTTGAAAAGTTATGCCGAACTGGATTTGCTGTTGATGCTGGACGATTCGATCAAGCCGGAGCTACGTGCAGAATTGATAAAAAGAATGCAAGGCGCCACAACCAATCCGATGGAAAACAGTTTGCGAGTGGAAATGAAATTGGCTCAGGCAAACTACGAAGCACTGCTGAAAAGCTTGAGGAGTGGGCAATGAATAAAATTTGTCGCTCTGCCCTCCAGCGAACAATTGCGTTCAGCAGCAATGTTATTTTGCTAGTCTTGCTTTCGCATATTGCCGCATTTGCTCAAGCCAAGCGGGTCGTAATTATTAAAGCCGACGGGCTTTCTTACGATCATATCGAACGCTTTATTGCTGAACGCAACCCGGAAACGGGCGAAAGTCTGTTGCCAGCGATCAAACGCGTTTTTTATGACAACGGCGCGCGGCTGCAAAACTTTTATGTGCGGGGGATTTCGCTGTCTGCTCCTTCGTGGTCGCTGCTGGACACGGGACAACATCAGCAAATCAAAGGCAATGTGGAATTCGACCGCTTCACCTTGAGAAGGTACGACTACCTGAATTTTCCTCCGTTTTACTTCAACTACTTGCGCTCACAACGCGTGGACAAAATTGGAACAGAGGTTCTGGACAGCCTGGGTATTCCGTTGCTGTTTGACGCGTTTGATTACGGGCAGCGCTACCAAAGCTATCAACTGTTTCAACGCGGAGTGCGTTGGACGACAGTGGCAGATGCATCGAAGTCCCGTGTTGCTGGAAAGTCGCTCAGTGATCTGGCAGGTGAATGGACAGGAGGAATAGATTTTCGCGGGGCAATCGCCGAACAGCACGAACGTGATGTGATCGCGCAATTGAATGACCCAAACGTCAAGTATCTGGATATTTATACTGCCGAATTCGATCACGCGGCACATTTGCACCGCGATAGGGCAAGTTTGCTGGCTGCGGCGCAAAGCGTTGATGCTATGGTTGGCCGAGTTTGGCAGGCAATTGAACGCAGTCAGCTTGGTGACGAAACCGTTCTGGCTTTGCTTTCCGATCACAGCCTGAACACAGACGAACGTGTCTACAGCCAGGGCTACAACCTGATTAACCTGTTCAACAGCGCAGCGGGCGGAGCGCATCACGTTGCCACGAATCGCTATCCAATGAGCGCGTATCAGATCAAAGGTTTCAATCCGCTGGTGAACCTTGTTATCAACGAATCCAAAGAATCGTTTTATCTGAAAGGTGAGGATTCGAAATATCCGACAGCGGTGATGGATTTAGATGGCAACGAACGCGCATCAATCCACTTGCGGAACAGCGATTTGAATGCGCTTCACATTTTATTGCGCCAACTGAAAAGCAAAAGCCTGTCGCCGGAACAGCGCGTGGCAGCAACCGAATCATTTTTCCAAACGATTGAGCGAAATCGCCAGCGCTGGACAAAAACGATGGCCGAGCTTCAAGAAGAACTTGGCGCGTTAAGGCGATTCACTGAACAGCAAGACACGCTTTATCGCGCACAGCCAAAAGAATTTACAGAAGCGGACAAAGCTGCAGGACGTGACAAAGATGCCCGGCGAATTTTTGCTCGGCTGAATCAAGCGCAAGAAGACGAGACTTCTTATGTCGCTTATCTGCGAACGCTTCAGAATTTGCTGACGTTAAAGTCGGCAAGCTTTAATCCGTCAAAAGTCAAAATTGAAGACCTGATCGAGCCGCGTGCAATGGGCGAACCCAATTCGATTTATCAGTTGCAGAATTACATTGCCAGCCTTTCGCTGCCGCAGACCATCAACTATTTTTCCTTGCTGACCGACGTCAAAGTTCGAAACAACGTGCAAGTTGGAGTGGATTCGCGCCCTGTGGATTTTGTTGCAGTGCGAATTCCCTTGGCGGAAATCGTGCCTTCGCTTGCTGCTGATGAACAGCCTGATCAGGACGCCATCTGGCTTTATGGCAGCGAAGCGCATCAAGCATTGATTCTGGCACGCCAATCTGAAAGCGACGAATTGCAGTTGCGCTATTTGCCTGTGGCTCAATTGAGGCAAGACAGCAATGGCAAGATTCAATTTCAGCGAATTGGCTGGCAAGCAAAATTGCCATTGAAAATCTGGGAAGATGAAAAGCTGCGCGTTGCCGGTGATCGCGCAACTTGGTTGAACCGTTGGCATTCGGAGCTTGATTGGTTGCGCGCGATTCACGAAACGAAATATGCAAACGCATTGATCGGTTTGCATGAACATCTGGCGTTACACAAACCACCGCCGAGCGTGGACAATTTGCCAGATGGAAAACTGCTGCGCCGGTTTTGGCTGCGCCAGCGTCGGCTAACAGAAGCCGATTTGCTGGTGATGGCCAACGATCATTGGAATTTCAACGTGCGCGATTTCAATCCTGGGGGAAATCACGCTTCCTTCTTTCGCGTTTCAACGCATTCGACGCTGATGTTTGCCGGTGGCGCGAAAACCGGTGTTCCGAAAGCTTCCCTGATTGCAGAACCGTATGACAGTCTTAGTTTTGTTCCTACAATCCTTTCACTGATGGGCAAATTGCCAAGCGCAGAATCGTCGCAACAGACTCACAATCCCTTTCCGGGCCGAGTGATTCAAGAGGTAATACATTCGCTGGATTAAGCTGCGCAACCTATACGCCAAGTGACTGGTGGGCCATTGATGGCCTGCCTGTCTTGTTTTACAGTGGCGAAGCTTTTCAATGGAATGGTCGGTGCCCACACCCGATCGCTTTAACTTCAACTTCGTCAACAATTTCTACGTGTGAACAGGGTCAACTTCATCAAGAGACGGCGCTGGTGGATTCTCTGCCTAACTCTACTGGGCATGGCTTATCTGCTCAAAGTGACTGCGAGCAGCCAAGCGCCACCAGAGCCGAAACGCGATTACCTGATAACCTCTTGGACGACTGAACAAGGGCTGCCCCACAGCACCATCCACAGCATACGGCAAACGCGGGACGGGTATTTGTGGCTGGCAACTCTCGATGGGCTGGTGCGCTACGACGGCGTCCGCTTCACGGTTTTCGACAAAAGCAACACACCCGGCTTCACCACCAACCGGCTGACCTTTTTGTTTGAAGATCAGGACGGCGCGCTCTGGATTGGCACGGAAGACGCGGGATTGATGCGATATGTGAACGGTGTCTTTTCCAGCCTGACAACAAAAGATGGCTTGCCACACAACCAGATCCTGAACATTCAATCAGACAATACAGATGGATTGCAGATTACAGTGCCGGGAGCCTTTGTTTTCTGGCGGCAGAACCGGCTGATTCACGATCCCGACAAGCTGGTTCAGCGCCGGACCAAACGGTATTTCGCGCCGTCCGGTGCGATGTGGACAGCGGATCAAACCGGACTCCGGCGCGTCAAAGACGGCGTGACCACCAACTACCCGCTGCTGATTGACCCCGATACCAATCACGTCGCGGTCTTTTACGAAGACCGGCAGGGCGCGCTGTGGTTTGGCGTCGCAACGCCGAGGCTCTTCAAAATCAAGGACGGCGTCGTCACGCGGTACGCCGCGCCGGACAGTCTGCCCGCCGGAGTGCGATGGCGAAAGTTTTGCGAAGACCGCCAGGGAAATCTCTGGATCGGCACTCTGGGCGGCGGGTTGTTGCGTTTCCACGATGGACAATTCACCGGTTACACCCAACAGGACGGGCTTTCAGACAACAATATTCAGGACTTTATGATTGACCGCGAAGGCAATCTTTGGGCAGGAACCAATACCGGCGGGCTGAATCGCCTGACCCGCCGGTTTTTAACGGAAGTTTCCACTGCCAATGGCCTGGCCAATAACAACGTTTACCCCATTCTGCAAGACCGTGCCGGAGCCGTCTGGATGGGCGCGGACAGTCACCTGTCGCGTTACGCGGAAGGAAAACTCGACAATTTCGACTTGAAGGACGAACGGGGAATCGGGATTCACGCACAAGCGTTGTTTGAAGACAGCACGGGACGGTTCTGGGTCGGTCAATACGGCGGGGTGGGCTGGATCGCGAACAACCGGTACAACCATGCAGGATTTTTCTCAACGCGCGCCGTTCTGGCAATTCACGAAGACCGGCACGGCGACCTGTGGTTCGGCACGGAAAATGGATTGTTCAAATGCAAAGCCGGCGACTGCACGGAATACAACACCGGCAATGGGCTGCCAGATAAAAGTGTGAAAGCGATTTACGAAGACCGGCACGGTGCGTTGTGGATCGGCACCTATGGCGGGCTGGCTCGATTGATGGATGGCAAATTCACTTCGTGGACCGAACGCGAGGGCCTGGCCAGCAACCGCGTGCGCTACATTCATGAAGACGCTCAAGGGACCTTCTGGATCGGAACGTACGACGGCGGCTTGAGCCGATTCCGGGATGGGCGATTCACAAACTACAACCTGCAAAACGGCTTGTATAACAACGGGGTGTTTCAGATTCTGGAAGATGCGCGCGGAAGCTTCTGGATTGGTTGCAACAAAGGCATCTACCGCGTCAGCAAACAGCAGCTCAACGATTACGCCGATGGCAAACTTTCTTCGATCATCTGCACGGCTTATGGCAAACAGGACGGAATGCCGAATATCGAGTGCAACGGCGGGCGGCAACCGGCGGGCATCCGCGCAAATGACGGGCGATTGTGGTTTCCGACGCAGGGCGGCGTGGTCGTCATTGACCCGGAATCCGCGCCGATCAATTCCCTGCCGCCGTCCGTGCGCATCGAATCGGTCACGCTCGACCGGCGAGTGGTGGATTTCCGCGACCAAGTGCGCCTGGCGCCGGATCGCAAATATCTGGAAATCAGTTATACGGGTTTGAGTTTCATCAAACCGGAATTGGTGCGCTTCCGCTACCGGTTGGAAGGCCAAGACGCCGACTGGCAGGACGCAGGCACGCGTCGCGTGGCGTATTACTCCTATTTGCCGCCGGGGCAATACACTTTCATGGTAACGGCAGCCAACAGCGACGGCGTCTGGAACCCGGAAACCGCAAGCATACGCATTGTGGTGCTGCCGCCGTTTTGGCGGACGGCGTGGTTTTTATCACTCATCGGCCTGAGCTTGGGCGGTTTGGTGTTTCTTCTTTTTCGGCTTCGCGTCGCCCAACTGCGCCGCGCACATGCCGCGCAGGAAAAATTTTCCCGCCAATTGCTGGAATCGCAGGAACGCGAACGCCAGCGCATCGCCGCCGAATTGCATGACAGTCTGGGCCAGAGCCTGCTGATCATCAAAACGCGCGCCTTCCTGGCGCAGGAATCGCTGACCGGTCACGACGACGCGCTAGAACAAATGGAGGAAATTTCCGCTGCCAGCGCCCACGCCATCGAAGAAGTGCGCGAAATCGCCTACAACCTGCGCCCGTATCAGATCGAAAACTTCGGCCTGACCAAAACCATTCGCGGCATGTGCCAGCAGGCCGAACGCACTTCCGGTATTCGCTTCACCGCCGAGTTGCAGAACATTGACGGATTGTTTTCCAAAGAGGCCGAACTGAACGTGTATCGAATCGTCCAGGAAAGCGTCAACAACATCCTCAAACATTCCCAGGCGACCGAGGCCAAACTGACGCTGGAACGCGCCGGGCGGGAAGTGCGGCTGTGCATTGCTGACAATGGCCGGGGAATGTCTGCCGCAAAAATCCTCCCGTCCGCTCCCCCCTCCGGCAATGGTAGCTCACCAGCGGGCGGCTTCGGCCTGATCGGCCTGGCCGAGCGCGTGCGCATGCTGAACGGCGTCCACACCATTAACACTATCCACACCATCGGGGCTTCTGCCGAACAGGGCACATTCATTACGATAACGCTGCCGGTTCCGGAAACCCGTCAGGCAAACGAAACCAATGGACACCACTGAAATACGAATCTTGATTGCCGATGATCACCCGGTCTTTCGCGCCGGACTGAAACAGCTCATCGAACGCGCGCCGCACCTGCACGTCGTTGCCGAAGCGGAAGACGGCGAAGCAGCCTTGCGCCATATTCGGGAATTGTCGCCGCAAGTGGCGCTGCTGGATTTGGACATGCCCTTGCTGAATGGATTCGGCGTGGCGCGCCGCGTACAAAAGGAAAACCAGGCGGTCGCGCTGGTCTTTCTAACTATGCACAGAGAGCAGCTTTACTTCGATGAAGCCTTTGACCTGGGCGCGCGCGGCTACCTGCTGAAAGACGGCGCGCCCGCCGACATCGTCACCTGCCTGGAAACCGTGGCCGCGGGGAAAACCTACATCAGCCCGGCGCTCACCGCTTTTCTGGAAGACCGGCGCGCGCGTCAGGTCTCGCCGCTGCCCGCGTCCGGCTTGCAGGAACTGACCGCCGCCGAACGCCGCATCCTGCGGATGATGGCCGACTGCAAAACCAGCCGCCAGATCGCTGACGACCTGGGCGTCAGCGTCCGCACCGTGGAAAACACTCGCGCCCGTATTTGCCAGAAACTCGACCTGCGCGGCAGCCACGCACTGGTCAAATTCGCCCTCCAGCACAAAGCCGGTTTGGATTAATTCCGCTGTCATGGGTGACCACCAGCCAGAGATAAACGACGGCCAGAGGGCGTCCGCATATCAGGTGGCAAAGCCACGAAGATCAGAATGTAGCCACAAATTTCCCCGTAGTGCCCAAACAGAGTAGTTCTACTCTCACGACCCTTCGCCTGCCCGTCCCATACTTCCCCCTGTCCGGCGGCAATAGCGCCCGGCAAAATCACGGATCACAACAGTTTGATGGACCACCCAGATTTGTTCCATTGCAATAAGGAGACCTCATGAAAAAGACTTTCGCTCTGGTGTTGTTATTTTTGGCAATCGCGTCCGCCGCGCTGAAACATGAAGCCGTGTTTGCGGCCTGGCAAGATCGGGTGGACAGCAATCTGTGGCAGGACATTGAGCAGACGCAATTCAGCCGTCTGGCAGGCGAACGCTCAATCAATCCGGTGCGCTCTCGCAGCTTGCGATTGAATCGCGATGCCCTGGCAAAACAATTGGAACAAGCGCCGCTTGAAAACAGATCGGAACTCAGCGCGCAGCCGCTGCTGCTTTCCTTGCCGTACCCAGACGGCACGTTCAAAACTTTTCGCGTGGTTGAATCGCCAATCATGGAACCGGAATTGGCCGCCAAGTTTCCTGACATCAAGACGTATTTTGCCGACAGCCCGGAAGACCCAACGGCGCGCGTGCGCTTCGATCTGTCGCCGCAAGGCTTCCACGCCATGATCCTGTCGGACAAACCGACGATCCTGATTGACCCGTCCATCCAGGGAAACGCTGAGTATTACCAGAGTTATTACAAACGCGACTTACCCAAAACAGACGAAGCGGTGCATTGCGGTGTGGAGCAACAAATCGGCAACGACATAAGCGACATACTCTCTCACAAGCAAAGCTCCGCTGCCGCCGTTTCCAT